>CAYRHK010000006.1:0-23626 GCA_964423825.1 uncultured Terricaulis sp.
TTGGTCCGGTGCAGCGTTGACGAGGCCCGACGATGCCGCCAGCGCGCAGCGTTCGCCGGCGATCAGCTGCACCGTCGTTCGGATTTGTTGCTCGCGCAGCGTCTCGTTCTTCAGGATACTCTCGGATTCGCGCTCATCGACGCCGCGCCCGTAAACGGTATCCTCCAGATAGCCTTGCGGGCACGATTCAAGCCACTTCTGCACGGAGTAGTTGGAAAGAAAATCTGCCATGGCGTTCGCCTCCCTACGCTTGTTCGCCTCGCTCGCCTCGCTCTCCGGTGTTTCGTCGGTCCAACAGACCAAGCGATGTTTTTGATGATCGTCACGAACCGAGCTTGGGTGCTTGTACTTTGCTACATCAGAACGCCGCGAAGCCGATTGACACTCATCAACCGTGTCGCGGAGGCGCCGCAACGGAAGCTCGACCAAAGGACCAGCTTTTGATGCTTATCATTTCAGGCGCCAATGCTTCAGCGGAAGCTCTTCCGATAGACCGCGAGAGGAGTGGGCCGTGTCGCAAGTCGTCGGCGGAGAATTGCTAGCTCGAATGCTCGCCGAAGAAGGCGTCGAGGTTGTTTTCGGCATCGTCGACGGAACCTATCTAGGCTTCTCCGCCGGCCTCGAGAAGCACGGCATCCGCCTCGTGTCCCCTCGGCATGAAACCAGCGCAGCGCACATGGCTGGCGCCTATGCGCGCCTGACCGGAAAACTCGGCGTGTGCATGGCCTCGAATGGGCCGGGCGTCGCCAACATCCTCCCCGGCGTCGCCGTCGAAAACGGCGAGGGCAACCGGGTCCTGCTCATCACGTCATGCCGGCGTCCGCAGATTGCGTATCCCGATCGCGGCGGGGCCTACCAGTACTTTGACCAAGCTGGCGTCACGCGCGCGATGTGCAAATGGAGCGGCGCAGTCCTCTCGTTCGACCGATTGCCGGAATTCGTGCGCCGAGCGGCGCGCATCAGCTGGCGGGGGCGGCCGGGCGTGGTCCATATCGACGTGCCCGAGACCATCTTGAACGGTATTTTCGAGGCAGACAGCCTCGATGTGCGCGCCCGCCGTGCCTACCGCCGAATTGAGCCCATCGAACCTTCTTCGACGCTGGTCGCGCGCGCGGCAGTTTTGTTGGGCGCCGCAGAGCGGCCGCTTATCCACGCCGGCAGCGGCGTGCTCCATGCGCAAGCGTCGTCAACGCTTGAAGCGGTCGCTGAGGCGCTCGGCGCCGTTGTCACGACCAGTTGGGGCGCGCGCGGCGCGATGCCGGACAGACACGATCTGCTCCTGCCCATTTGGGCGATGGCGCCAATCAATCAAGCGCGCAGCGAAGCTGACGTCGTGCTTGTGATCGGCTCTCGGCTTGGCGAAACGGATTGGTGGGGCAAGGCGCCTTATTGGGGCAGGCCTGAAACGCAGAAGACGATACAGGTCGACATCGACGAGGAGATTTTGGGGCTCAACAAAACCGTCGAACTTGCGATCCTTGCGGATGCTCGGACCTTCCTCGACGCTCTGGCGCGCGAATTGCGGACAACGCCGCTCGACCCCGCACGGCTGAAGGCGAACCGCGCCCGCGCTGCAAAGCTTGCCGAGGCGCGCGGCGGCATCCGCGCGCAATTGGATGTCGCCTTGGAGAACCGCGCAGTTCCCATGCACAGTTCTCAGGCGCCCAATGCATGCAGGCGTCTGTTCGGCGATGACGCCGTGTATGTCTTCGATGGCGGCAACACTGCCGTGTGGGCAAACTTCTTTTCCGAGATCAACTGTCCCGACAAGCTTCTTTCCACGTTCAAATTCGGCATGCTCGGCGCTGGGGTCGCACAAGCACTCGGCGCACAGGTGGCGCAACCGTCAAGCCGCATCGTTTGCATAATCGGCGACGGCGCCATGGGCTTCCACATTCAAGAGCTGGAAACCGCGCGCCGCCATAACCTTCCCGTGATCTATGTCGTTCTCTGCGACAAGCAGTGGGGCATGGTGAAGCTAACCCAGTCGATCGGTCTCGGCGCGCTCCGCTCCGTCATGGGCAGCGCCGACCAGCAGGGCACAATCAACGCGGACTTCGAGGAAATCGCGTTCGACAAGGTCGCGGAAGCCATGAATTGCCACGGCGAACGTGTTTCCGATCCATCCCTCTTGGAGGCCGCATTGAAGCGCGCAGCGGCGTCCGCCAAACCCGCGGTCGTGCATGTCGATGTCGATCCGAGCATGCACCTGTTCGCGCCGGGACTGCAAGAGTTCAAAGCCATGCACCAGGAACCCGCGGGCTGATGACCGGGCCTGCCGTCCTCATCACCGGTGCGGCCGGCTATGTCGGCCGCTTGCTCGTCGGCGCCCTCGCCGCTCGTAGAAGTGATATCTCTGCACTGGTGGCGCTAGATTGGTCGGCAGTAGCCGATGCAAAGAAACTGGAGGATGTAACCTACGAACAAGGTGACATCTGCGACCCCTCGCTTGCATCCATGCTTCGCACGCACCGCATCGACACCGTCGTACATCTCGCCTCGATTGTGCGGGCGCCAAAGAACACGCCGAAAACCCTCGCCTACAAGGTCGACGTCCTCGGGACCCAAAACGTGCTCGAGGCTTGCAAAGCCGCGCAGGTGCGGCGGATCGTCGTCACCTCAAGCGGCGCTGCGTATGGCTATTACGCTGACAATCCGGAGTGGCTCGATGAGGCCGATCCTCTGCGAGGCAACGAGGCGTTCGAATATGCGCGCAACAAGCGCCGGGTAGAGATGATGCTGGCGCAGTGGCGCAAGGACTATCCCGCGCTTCATCAAGTCGTGTTCCGGCCTGGTACGATTGTCGGCGCGAGCGTCCATAGCCCCGTGACTGATCTGTTCGAGAGACCCTTCTTACTGGGCGTCGCCGGCTCCGCGTCTCCGTTCGTGTTCATTTGGGACGAGGACCTCGTCGCATGCCTCGTCGAAGCAGTGTTGAGCGACAAAGTCGGCGTCTACAACGTGGCAGGCGACGGCGCGCTCACCCCCCTCACAATCGCGGCCATGTTACGAAAACCTTACCTGCCAATACCGGCGCCGGTCTTGAGCGCGATCCTTTGGGTTCTGAAGAAGTTGCACCTAACCGAGAGCGGCCCAGAGCGCGTCGATTTTCTTCGATACAGGCCGGTCTTGTCCAACCGACGGCTGAAGCAAGAATTCGGCTACACGCCACGCCTAACCAGTCGCGCTGCATTCGAACTCTATGCGCGCGCCCGCAGCCTCATGCCTGCACCAGCGGATTCGAGTTGAGTGGCGCCGCCGGGCTCAAGTCGAAGCTGCGCCGCCACGAGGCCGCGCACGGCGTTGCCGAGAAAGAACCCCTCCGCCACGTCGGCGGAACGCAACTCGCGCTCCCGCGCCCGCCCAGTTTCCAACAGCGAAGCTCGCAACACGCCCGGCAACAACCCCCTGTCCGAAGGCGGCGTCCACAACACGCCGTCTCGCCTCACGAACACATTGCAGAAACTGCCTTCCGTGATGAAACCCTCCTCATCCACAAACACAACCTCCTCCGCATCGGCCTCTTTGCGAGCCGCATCGTAGAACGCGCGTAGCGTGGTCTTGTGGCGGCGCCGGAAGTCCTCACGCTCCAGGGGCATTGGGACTAACACGGCTCGAACCGGCGAATCCGCAAACGCCGGCAAGTCCTTGAGTTGAACGACGACAGTGCCATCCGGCGACAAGCCCAAGCGAACGACGCGTGCCTCGCATTGACCGGCCAGGGCCCCCCCGATGCATGCGAGGATAGCGCTCTCGTCGAAGCCAAAATCGAAGACAGCGGCCGACCCGCGCAATCTCCGCAGGTGCAGGTCGAGGCGCCGCACGGTGTTGGGAGGCTCGAACCGCATGGTTTCGATGAGATCGAATCGTGGCGCACGAGCCCTAACGAAGGCGCCCTTTACTTGGCACTCGCGCCACTCGCTTTCACGATCGGAGTCGAACACGACGGCAGACCCCAATCCGACCTCCGCGCAGCCGTCGCGGATCGATATCGTCCTGATTGCGACGTTGAATTCTGCATCTCCAGCCGGCGACATCCATCCGATCGAGCCCGTATAGGGACCACGGCTATCGGTTTCGAGCTCGTGGATGATCTCCATCGCCCTGATCTTTGGGGCGCCCGTCACCGATCCGCAGGGGAACAGCGCTCGCAACGCATCGATGGCGTCGTATTCCTCGCGCAGGCACCCGCGCACCGTCGAGGTCAGTGTATGCAGGGTTGGGTAAGTTTCGAGCGCGAACAGCTCCGGCACATGCACGGAACCGCGCTCGGCGAGCTTCGAGATGTCGTTGCGCAACAGGTCGGCAATCATGAGATTCTCGGCCCGTTCTTTTTCATCGCCTCTCAAGTTTTGCGCCGCCAATCGATCCTGCGCCGCGTCCGCATAACGACGCGCCGTGCCCTTCATGGGCTTGGCCTCAATCTCGCCCGCCTGAAGCTTGAAGAACAATCCTGGCGAGGTGGAGACGAGCCAACCCGAACCGTCGAACACAAGGCCGCTCCAGGCGCCCTGTCCGGCGTCACGGAGTTGAGCGTAAATCGCCAACGGGTGGCCAAGCAGAGTCAGATCTGCGCGATAACTCAGGTTCACTTGGTAGACATCGCCCGCGATAATATACTGCCTGGCGCGCTCGAACGCAGCGCCATAAGCGGCTCGCGACATGCGCGGCCGCGGCCGCGAGAGCCAGGCCCCGGCCGGATCGGGCAATGCATCTGCCAGTTCCTTGCGCGAGAGCCTGTGAAATCGGTCGAACAGCCCGAACCAGGCCAAAGGAACTCGCGCGTCTTCGCGCGCGCCCGCGCGCGATAAAAGCCTCGGCTCAAGCGCCAAGCCCGTCTCATAGTTCAGCCAACCCGCGGCGTACAACCCCCGCTTCAACTGACTGCGCAACGCCTCTAGCGTCGGGGCTACTTCACTCAGTCTATCGGCAACAATCGTCTCACATGGCGCAGAGAACAAGCGCACAAGCCCGTCTTGAGAGCGGGCATCTTCGCATAACACGAAAGGTCCGCTGTCAACGAGCCGCATCGCATTCATCGCAAATTCTGCCGACATCTCACTCGCACCTCTCGGCGAGCGCGTAAGCGCCGACTGCTACAGTGCGGCCGGAACGGCTTCAAGCGTCTCTGGAACTCGGCGCGGCTAGATTAGAGCGAAATAGGCTCGAACCGCGCCTGGAAGAAACGCAAGTGCTCCGGCTCATAGACCATGCGCAGACCCTGGATGCGGCCCCGCTTCGCGTGCAGGCCAACGACGCTCTCCGCCACAACATCCATATGCGCCTGCGTGTACACGCGACGCGGAATGGTGAGGCGAACGAGTTCCAAGCTGGGCCGGCGATTGCGCCCCGTCTCTGAGGCGCGCCCAGCCGAGACGTTGCCACGCTCCATCGCGCGCACCCCGGAATCGACATAGATCGCCGCCGCAAGCGCCTGCGCGGGGTAAAAATCACGATCCAAGTGCGGAAGGAACGACGCCGCATCAATGAACACGCCATGTGAGCCGATCGGCTTCACAATCGGCACGCCCGCTGCTTCGAGTTTTGCCGCCAAGTATCGCACCTGCCCGATGCGAGCGGCTTGATGCTCCTCCATCACCGCTTCCTCGATGCCGAGCGCCATGGCCTCCATGTCACGGCCCGCGAGCCCTCCATAGGTGTGCAATCCCTCGTAGACGACGGCGAGATTCTGCGCGCGTCTGAACAGATCCTCGTCGTTGCAAGCCAAGAAGCCGCCGATGTTCACCAGCAAGTCCTTCTTGGCGGACATCGTGGCGCCATCGGTCAGATCGCAAATCTCGCGTAAGATCTGCGCGACACTGTGCGCTGAATAACCGCGCTCACGTTCCTTGATGAAGAAGGCGTTCTCAATCGTCCGCGTGGCGTCGAGCATGATTGGAATGCCGTGCTGGCGACAATAGACGTGCAACTCCTTGAGGTTCGCCATCGAGAACGGCTGGCCCCCGGCCATGTTCACGTTGCCCTCCAGACTGATGTAGGGCACGCGCGCAGCGCCGACACGCTGCACCAGGCGATCCAGCTTGCCGATATCCACATTGCCTTTGAAAGGATGCTCGCTGATTGGGTCATGCGCTTCGTCGATGATCACGTCCACGAATGTCCCGCCCGCGCGCTCTTGGTGCAGGCGTGTCGTGGTGAAGTACATATTGCCCGGGATGTGGTCGCCGGGCTTAATCAGCAGCTGCGATAGAATGTTCTCCGCGCCGCGTCCCTGGTGGGTGGGCAGTAGGAACCTGTAGCCGTAATATTTCTGAACCGCTGCCTCGAGATGGTAATAGTTCTCGCTTCCAGCGTACGCCTCGTCTCCCAGCATGAGCCCGGCCCACTGCCGGTCACTCATCGCTGCTGTGCCGGAATCAGTCAGCAAGTCGATGTAGACGTCGCGGCTCGGGATAAGAAATGTGTTGTATCCTGCCTCAGCGATAATTCGTTCGCGCTCCTCGCGCGTGGTCATACGCAAGAGCTCGACCATCTTGATCTTAAAGGGTTCGGCCCAGCTCGATTTCGCTGGTTCTGTCTCCTGCATTCGGCAGCTCCGGTGGGACGAACAAGTTCGGGCGATCGCCTTGCGCGCGACCGCCCGATAGGTTCCGGGAGAGTCTCAGACCCCGCAGCGCAAACGCGCCGCCGTCAATGGACGAGGCAAACAACTACGCCGCGCCGACCGGCGCAATGACTCTTGTCAAGTGACAGCTTGTCGTTTTCGAACGCCCACGCTAGGCGCTCGCATACGCCTCGAGTTTCTTTTCATCCAGCTCGACGCCGATGCCCGGCCGATCATCCACGATCAAATCGCCATCCTGCCACTTGATCGGGTCTTTGACGATGTCGTCGAAGAAGCCGCCTGACTTGTAGATGCTTTCTTGAATGAGAAAGTTTGGAATGGCGGCGTCGAGCTGCATGGCCGCGGCGGTGATGACCGGCCCGCCCCACACATGCGGCGCCATCAGCACGTAATGCGCTTCCGCCATGGAAGCGATCGCCTTGGCGGCAGTGAACCCACCGCAACTGCCAAGATCGGGTTGCGCGTAGGCGCAGGCGCCAGCCGCGAATAGACGTTGGAAATCATGCACGTGCGCCAGCCGCTCGCCGGTTGCGATCGGGATCGAGGTGCTGGCTGCCACACACGCCATCTCTTCCATGTTTTCTGGCGGACACGGCTCTTCCAGCCACAGCGGATCGTACTTCTCCAGCCGCTTTGCCAGACGCTTCGAGACCGAAGGCGTGATCTGCCCGTGCGTGCCAATCAGGATATCGGCGCGATTGCCGATCGCGGTGCGAATGGCCTCGATCGTGCGCTCGGCCTGATCGTATTCCGCTATGCCGATCTCGAAGGGCTGCATCGGCGGAAAGCCGGGAGGCGTATAGCGGATCGGATCGAGCTTCACGCCGCTGAAACCCTCGTCCAAAATCCGCGCCGCCAGCTCTCCCATGCGCTTGGGCGCGTTTGACCAATCGGCGGCGGCGGCGGCCAGATCCTTGCCAGACAGATCATAGAGATAAGTGTAAGAGCGGATGCGCTCGCGAAACCGCCCGCCCAAGAGATCGCAAACCGGAACACCCAGCCTCTTGCCGCATATGTCCCACATTGCGAGATCGAACGCGCTGATCACGCCGCCCATGAAGTAGTCCGAGTGCTGCGAGCAGAGCCCCGCATACATGAGCTTGTTCAGCACTTCGCGATTCATCGGGTCGCGGCCGTCCAGGTAGCGCGTGAACACGTCCTGCACGAGTTGATGGAAAGTCTTCTCCAGTCCGTACATGCTGAACAGAACCGCCGCTTCGCCCCAGCCGACGTGGCCGGCATCCGTTTCCAGGCGGACGAAATACCAGAAATAGCCGCCCCAGTGCGGCGGCGGCGTGCGCACGGCGTATGATGTTGCCTTGATCAAGCGCATGGTGTTCTCACAATCGCTCGAACTTGGCCGAGAAGTGCCGCAAAGCCGGCGGCGCCCAGACAATGCGCATGCCGCGAAGCGAGTCGCGGCGCTCGTGTACATCGAGCACAGTCTCGATCACATAGTCGGCGTGGCTTTGCGTATAGACGCGCCGCGGCATGGCGAGGCGCACGAGTTCCATCGCCGCGGGCGCCTCGCCGCCGTCTGGGCGGCGCCCGAACATGACGCTGCCGATTTCACAGCCGCGTACGCCGCCGTGCTCGTAGAGCGCAACCGCCAAGGCTTGGCCGGGATATTGAAGCGGCGGAATGTGCGCCAGCATGCGGCCCGCATCGATGAACACGGCATGTCCGCCCGCCGGCTGCACGACCGGCACGCCCGCACCCGCGAGCCGCTCGACAACGTATTCGTTCACGCGCACGCGATAGCGCAGATAGTCCTCGTCGACGACTTCAGCCAATCCTTGCGCAATAGCGTCAAGATCGCGGCCGGCGAGTCCGCCATAAGTTGGGAATCCCTCGGTCAGAATGAGGCGCGTACGCGCCTGCATGGCGAGATCGTCGTCATTGAGCGCGAGCCAGCCGCCAATGTTGGCGAAGGCGTCCTTCTTGGCCGACATAGTCATGCCGTCAGCGCTGGAGAAGATGTCGCGCACGATGTCAGGGATGGCGCGCCGGCTCTGGCCCGGTTCGCGCGCCTTGATAAACCACGCGTTCTCGGCGAAGCGGCATCCGTCGATGATGAACGGTTTGCCGAAGGCGCGCGCAAGCTCCGCCACAGCGCGGATGTTGGCGAGCGACGCCGGCTGGCCTCCGCGCGCATTGTTGGTGATGGTCAGCATCACGCACGGCACGCGCGCGCCTTCGCCGCGCAACACACTCTCCAGCCGCTCAAGATCCATGTTTCCCTTGAACAGCGCCGATGAATACGGATCACTCCCTTCCGCGCATGGGAGGTCGAGCGCCTCGGCGCCGGTTGCTTCGATGTTGCCGCGAGTAGTGTCGAAATGCGTGTTGGAAGGGATGACGCGTCCCTTCCCGCCCAACAGTGCAAACAGAATGGCTTCCGCCGCGCGGCCTTGGTGCGTGGGAATAACATGCTTGAACGGCATCAGCGCTTTCACCGCCGCCTCGAACCGCGCGAACGATGCCGAACCCGCATACGATTCATCGCCGCGCATGAGAGCGGCCCATTGCTCCGCGCTCATGGCGGTGACGCCCGAATCCGTCAGCAGATCGATGAGCACGTCCTCGGCGCGCACCGAGAACAGATTGTAGTGGGCGCGCGCCGCAATTTCGCACCGCTCCGCGGCGCTCGTCATCCGGATCGGTTCGACCGATTTGATCCGGAATGGCTCGATAATGGTCTTCAAAGTGAGGACGCTCCTATGACGCTGACATATATGCAACACTGCGGCGCAAGCGACTTGACCATGGTCAAATCGCGTCAAGGCTCTTGGCTCACAGTGCGGCGCTGCGGCAATTGCCTGGCTGGACGCCTATAGAGAATATGCGTCCGAGTTCGGCCGCAGGAGAAGGCGATGAGAGGTTCCGCCGCGCAGCGGCGCGCATGGACAGGCCCGGCGTTCTGGAGTTTTGGCTTCAGACCGTTCTTCCTCTTCGGGGCCATTTGGGCGGCATTTGCTATGACGCTCTGGATTGCAATGTTAACCGGATGGACAGCGGCGCCTATTCGATTTTCGCCCGTGGACTGGCACGCTCACGAAATGCTGTTCGGCTATCTGCCGGCAGCGATCGCGGGCTTTCTATTAACCGCCGTCCCAAACTGGACGGGACGCTATCCGATCATGGGTTGGCCGCTTGCCGGACTGTTCGCGCTCTGGCTCGCGGGACGCTTCGCCGTATTCGTCGGCTCGACGCTGCCGGCGCTCGCGGTTGCGGCGCTCGATCTGGCGTTTCTTGTTGCGCTCGCGGCCGCGATAGCGCGCGAGATCATGGCCGGAAAGAACTGGCGGAACCTGAAAGTGTTGGGGCTCATCGCGACGCTGGCGATCGCGAACGGGCTCTACCACGCCGAAGCGCTGAGAGGCGGCTCTGCCGCGGGAGGCTTGGGCGCGCGGCTGGCGACCGCAGTTGCGATCATGCTCATTGTCGTGATCGGTGGGCGCATTGTGCCGAGCTTCACGCGTAACTGGCTCGCTAAAGAAGCGCCCGGCGTGGCTCTCCCAGCACCGTTTGGATGGTTCGACTCGATCTCGATGCTCGTGTCGCTGGCTGCGCTTACCGCCTGGGTGCTCGCACCCACACACATCATCACGGCTCTCGCCTGCTTGTTGGCGGGCCTTCTCTGCGCCATCCGGATCGCGCGCTGGCAGGGATGGCGCACGGGCGGGGAAGCGCTGGTCTGGGTGCTGCACCTTGGTTTTGCGTTCGTGCCGCTCGGGTTTCTGGCGGCCTCGGCGTCCATTCTTAACCCTGACGCGCTCAGCGCGCGCGCGGCGCAGCATGCGTTCACGGCCGGCGCTATTGGCGTTATGACGCTTGCAGTAATGACCCGCGCAAGCCTTGGTCATGCCGGCTGCGCCTTGCACGCCAATGCGGCGGTGACAACCGTTTATCTTCTCGTCGCGGCGTCCGCCGTGCTTCGTATCGCGTCGGGGCTCGCGGGTGCGCCGCTTTGGTTTTTGCATGCGGCCGCCGCGGCCTGGATCGCAGCGTTCGCGCTATTCGCCTACCTCTATGCGCCGATGTTCTTGCGCCCAAGGCCGGCGAACGCACCATGAGCTCAAACATGCGCGATGGGCAGACGTGAACTGTCAGACCCGATGGCGTCCATGCTAGGCGACTGGCTCCTGATCTTCTTCGCGCCCGAGATTCGTGCATGGCGCGGACAAATGACGTTGTGGAAGGTGTATTGGGGATACGGCGTCGCCGTGAGCTGGCTGCTTGCGCTAGCGCTTGCCGCGGCGCTCTTGGCGCGAGCCACGCTGCTGACTCAGGTTCTACTGGTCGCGCTTGCTGCGTACACTGTCTGGATCCTGGTCGCCGTCTGGCGCTGCGCTGGACACACCCGGCAGCCATGGAGCTTTCTGGCGCGTCTTTCAACGATCGCCTGGGCAGGCAACGCGATCCTTGTCTTGGGCTTCCTGCAAATTGAGCTGATCGCCCGTTTCTTGTCCCAGTGACGTTCACGCCGCCAATCGTGCGCGCAGACCCCCAAAGAGCGAAACGAGGAGTCCCGCGCCGGTGAGCGCCCAGGCAGCGACCGCGACCCACACCATGGCGCCGGAAATCGCTCGCAGCGGGGCGAAATCCGCCGCGAGCGAGAGCCGCAAACTTGCCAACGCATACATGCCCAGCGGGAACACGAGGCTCCATAACATTGGCGTATAGACGATCGGTGCGCGCCGAATGACGTGTTTCCACACGCCGAATAGGACAAGCAGGGGAATCCACCACGTCGCCCACGCCCACATGATTAGCGTCACCCCGTCGATAAACGGCTGCATTGAGCGCAAGAATGCGATGCCCGTATCAGTCATGATCAACACCGAGCCCGCGTTCGTCGTGATCGCCGCTGCGCCCATCACCACCCACAGCAGCGGCGTGATATCGTCCGGCGCAATGTCAAAAAAGAAAATGCGATAGGCAAAAAGGGTGATGAAGATGCCATAGAGACCGAGGCCAATCCCCCAGAGCATGTGGATCAGCACCAGCACACTTTGTTTGTGCGCCCCGAGTTCTGGCGCAATGATCGCGCCCAGAATCACCAATGATTCAGTTCCGACGATGGCGATCAGCCAGCCGCCATGCACAACGTTGGCCCCGTGGGCGGTATTGAGGAAGGTGAGCACGCCGAACGACAAGTATATCAGCGCTAGCCACAGGAGGAACGCTACAAACCAGAGAGCAGCACCCACTTCGGCAAAGCCCCGCAGTGAAAACCCCACACCTAAGACGTCGCTCCCGGCCACCATGGTGAAGAACCCGAACACCACGCGTGGATCAGTCATGTCCGCCCACAACCGTGTGCGGAACCAAATTAGCCGTGCGAGCGTGAACGACCACAGTATCGGATACGCCGTGAGAGTCAGGACAAACATGACATCGGACAGCGACTGCCACCGCTGAAGAAAGAGGGCGTTGGAGACGATCCCAGTCGCCATGACCAAGGCGAAATAGCCGGGATAGAGATCAGCAGCGCCATCGCGCAGCCACGCGACGACGCCGGCGCCCGCGCGAAGCGGCCCCCCTGTCGCACCGCCAATCGCCGTGATTTCAGCCGGCGTTTGCTGCCCGCGTGTATGTCGCCATGTCAACGTGATCCCGCCAAAGCATGATTTGCCGTCCCACAGTTTGCGCGCGCCGCAACCAGGCATGCGCCCGCCCCATCACCGGGCGAGCGGCAGCGCTGGCCGTCCCTGGGGAAGTAAAGTCTGCCAGTTCGCGCGCATCCTAACCGTGGCAATAAATTTGCGAACCGTTGTTTCCTTGGTCCACACGCAACTCCCTTATGGACGGCGAGTAAACGCCCACTGCCGATCATTGTCACGCCAGACCATTCATATTCCGCTCCGTAAACCTCTGCGGCCTTGATCGGCGTCAAGCGCATAACCTCCCTCATGCGCTAGTTTGTCATATGACCACGCTCCTCGATGCAGACATCGTCATCGCGGGTGCCGGGCCCGCCGGCTTGAGTCTGGCGGCCGCGCTCGCCCAAGCGCCACTGCGCGTTATCGTCGTCGAACGCGCGCCGCTCCGCGACATCGCCGAGCCAAAGTTCGACGGCCGGGAAATCGCCCTGACCCATGCCTCCATACGCCGATTGGAGGCCATCGGCGCATGGGCAGCGATACCCGCCGCTGATATCGCGCCGTTGCGCCGCGCGCGCGTACTGGATGGACACTCGCCCTTTGCGCTCCATTTCGACAGTCGACTCCCCGGCGAAGCGCTCGGGGCGCTTGCGCCGAACGCCTCGATCCGCAAGGCGCTGTTCCAGACCGTCAGCGCCCAATCCAATTGCACGATCATCCCAGAGCACGCTGTTGTCTCGATTTCGCCCGAGAAGCAGGATGTAACGACGACGCTGTCAGACGGCCGCACCATTCGCGCGAAGCTGGCCATCGCCGCCGACACGCGCTTTTCTCCGCTGCGGCAAGCCCAGGGCATTTCTGCGCATATGGTTGATTTCGGCCGCACCATGCTTGTGTGCCGAATGGTCCATTCCGCGCCGCACGAGGGCGTCGCAACCGAGTGGTTCGGACAAAAGCAAACGATCGCGATGCTGCCCCTGGCCGAGCACCAATCCTCCTATGTGCTTACCCTGCCCGCGCATGAAATCGATGCACTCATGAACCTCTCGCCAGAGAGGTTCGCCGAGGACGCGCAGAAGAGAACGCTGGGGCGCTGGGGTCGTCTCGAACTGGCAAGCACGCGCCATGCTTATCCATTGGTTGCAGTCTACGCCGATGCGTTCGTCGCGCGACGGTTCGGCTTGGTTGGCGACGCCGCTGTCGGCATGCATCCAGTCACCGCGCACGGCTTCAATTTCGGGCTGGCCGGCGCCTGCCGACTCGCCGACCTGATCAGAGCGGCAGCGGCCAGTGGGGGCGACATTGGCGCAAGTGCCCTGCTTGCGCGCTATGCGAACGCGCACAGACGCGACACGTGGCCGCTCTTCGCCGCCACCAATGCACTGGCCAAACTTTACACGGATGACCGGCCTATCGCCCGGCTCGTACGCAAATCTGGGTTGCGACTGATGCACGCCGTCTATCCAGTAAGACACGCGATCGAGGCGCGGATGAGCGCCTGACGGAGGCATTCTTGACCGAGATTGATCATCGCGTCTTGATCGGCTTGCTCGCTTGCGTGAGCATTGGTGTCGTTGTGCTCTACATCTTCGTCGCTCAGCGGTGGCTAGGGGTGGCTTGCTTGGGCGTCCGCATTGGCGGTGTCGCGAACCGGGTAGGATTAGAACCGGCAACCATCGTCTTTGCGTTGGCTCGCGCTCATCAGCAATCGTAGCGGCAGCTTGGATGCGGCGCGCCATCGCAGCTGCCGTATCAGCCCAACGGCACGTGCAGAACGCTGGCTCGCCCTTCAAAGATCACTGCCATTCCCGGAATTCTCGGTTCGCACAGGGTGCACACGCGGACGACTGCCCAAAAGAGAGTCCTTCTGAGCGACTGTACACGTCGTGCACACGATGGCCTGAAAAGCCTTATAAATCAGGCGCGATCCGTCCAATCCATCATTGGAGCGACGCAAAAGCGGCGATCCACCTTCTTCATTGCGTTGCCATGCCGTAATTCTCGAAGGAGCCGCCTGCCCCGTGAATACGCTAAATCGAACGCTCGCGCGGCGCAAACCACTCGCCCCCGTCCTCCAGTCGACCATGTTCAGATCTGGTCGGGCAGCGCCTTACCCGCCTCGGTCGTTTCAACGCCGCGCTCATCGTCGCGCATAACGACATAAATTGCTGGGATCACCAGCACCGTCAGCAACGTCGACGAGGCAAGCCCAAAAAGGAGCGAGATCGCGAGCCCCTGGAAGATCGGATCCGTGAGGATGACGGCGGCGCCGATCATCGCCGCAAGCGCCGTAAGCAAGATGGGCTTGAAACGGATCGCGCCAGCTTCAAGCAGGACCTCGCGCAACGATTTCTGCTCCCCTTTTGCATGCTGGATGAAATCCACGAGCAATATCGAATTGCGCACGATAATGCCGGCCAGCGCGATGAAACCGATCATCGACGTGGCCGTGAACGGCGCGTTGAAAACCAGATGACCCGCAACGATACCGATCAATGTCAGCGGAATTGGCGTCAAGATCACCAAAGGCAGCTTGAAACTCTTGAACTGCGCCACCACCAAGATGTAGATGCCCAAGATCGCCACAGCGAACGCCGCCCCCATATCGCGGAAAGTCACATACGTGATCTCCCACTCCCCATCCCACAGCAGTGTCGGACTGGTTTCATCCTCGGGCTGCCCATAGAGGCTGACAACGGGACGCCGAACATCGCCCCAGTCGTGTTGTCTCACCGCGTCGCCCACGGCAATCATGCCGTAGATCGGCGCTTCATAGGCGCCTGCTAGTTCCGCCGTCACCATCTCCGCAAAGCGACCATCCCGGCGGAAAATCGGATATGAACCCTGCTCGGCTTCCGCAGTGACCACCTCGCCCAATTGCACAAGACGCGAACCGTTGGCGGCCATAGCCACAGGCATCGACGCCAGATTTTCCGACCAGCTGCGCGCTGTTTGCGGCAAGCGTACCGCGATTTCGATCGGGTTACGTCCTTCGCCGCGATGCGAATAACCAACCACCTGGCCGCCAAGAGTCGCCGCCACCGAGTCGAACACCTGCTGCTCGGAGACCCCAAGATGTTCGAGTTGCGCGCGATCGGGGGTGAGGCGCAGGCGCGGTCTCGGCGCCCCGAAGCTGTCATCAATGTCGACAATGTAGGGAACGCTTTCGAAGATGCCGCGCACTTCGCTGGCGACGGCGCGACGCGTCTCCGCGTCTGGGCCATATATTTCCGCTAGCAATGTCGAGATCACAGGCGGCCCCGGGGGCACTTCGACCACGCGCACCACGGTCCCTTCAGGAGACTGCACCTCGCGCAGCCGCTCGCGCATGTCGAGCGCGATCGCGTGACTGGCGCGATGTCGTTCGTCACGCGCCGCAAGTGTCACTTGCAGATCGCCCTGCTCCGGCCGATTGCGCAGGTAATAATGACGCACAAGTCCGTTGAAGTTGAATGGCGCAGCCGTGCCCGCATAGGCGTCTACCGTCTGCACCTCCGGAATGCCCCCAATCACGCGGGCGGCTTCGATCAGGACGCGCTCGGTTTCTTCGAGCGAGGCGCCTTCGGGCAGATCGACAACAACTTGCACCTCGGATTTATTGTCGAACGGCAAGAGCTTAACGCGCACGATCCCGAAGCCAAACAACGAACACGAAACAATCGTCGCCGCGCCGACGCCGATTAGAAAAGTCCGCGCCGTTGCGCGCGAACGGATAACGGGATTGGCTACGCGCCGATAGATTCGACCCAACAATCCCTCGCCGTGGTCATGACCGCCGCTCGAAGCGTCGAGCGCCTTGCGCGCGAACCGCACCATTAGCCAGGGCGCAAGCACCATGGCGACGAAAAACGAAAACACCATCGCCGCCGAGGCATTTGCGGGGATTGGCGCCATGTAGGGGCCCATCAAGCCCGACACAAACATCATCGGCAGCAACGCCGCGATCACGGTCAGCGTTGCGATAATGGTGGGATTGCCCACCTCCGCCACCGCCTCAATGGCCGCTTCATGGCGGCTACGCCCATCCCGCATGGTCCAATGCCGAGCGATGTTCTCGATAACTACGATGGCATCGTCGACGAGAATGCCTATTGAGAAAATCAACGCAAACAGGCTGACCCGATTGATCGTGTAGCCCATCAAATTCGAGGCAAACAGCGTCAAGAGGATGGTCGTCGGGATCACGAACGCCGTCACCAGCGCCTCGCGCCATCCGATCGCGAAGCCGATCAAGACCACGATGGAAATCGTCGCCAGGCCGAGATGGTACAGCAACTCGTTGGCTTTCTCGTTTGCCGTCTCGCCATAGTTGCGCGTCATCACCGCGCTCACGCCCTCCGGGATCAAACGACCCTCGAGTTGATGCAGTCTCCGCTCGATCGCCTGAGAAACGACAACCGCATTTGCGCCATCCCGCTTGGCCAGGGCGAGGCTCACGGCCGGGGCCATGCGAGTCTCGCCAGTCTCTCCGTCGCGCGTGAAACGCCACACCCGGGCTTGATCTTCACGCGCACCGAGGGTGACTTCAGCAACATCGCGCAGGTAGACCGTGCGGCCATCGGCGGCGCTCACAGTTAGCAAACCAATGTCGGTGGGCTCATCGAGGGTGCGCCCCACCACCGTGGACGTAGTGTCGCTGCGCCCGCGCAAATCACCTCCGGGAAACGAGCGGTTGGCGTTGCGAACGGCCTCGATCAACGAACTCAGCGGCACCCCATAGAGCGCCAGCCTGCCTGGATCCGGCGCCACACGTATTTCCTGCGGGCGCCCGCCGACGATGAACGTCAGGCCCACATCTTCAATCTTCATGAGCTCGCCTTGCAGCTCATCGGCGAGAAGGTAGAGCGCTTGATCGTTCCAGCGATCCGCGACACGCGCCTCCGGCGAAAGTGTGATTACAGCGATTGGAACATCGCTGATGCCGCGAGCCACGATCTGCGGCTCCGGGACCCCGACAGGTATCCGGTTATAATTGGCGCGCACCTCTGACTGAATGCGTGTGATGGCGTCGTCAGGGTCTGTGCCAACTTCGAAACGCGCCGTCACCAGAACGCCATCGTCATTGGTCTGGCTGTAAACGTGCTCGACGCCATCAATGCCCTTCACGATCGTTTCGAGCGGCTTGGTGATCAACTCGACCGCATCAGGCGCGCGCAAACCGTCCGCCCGCACCATGATATCAACGAGCGGAACGCTGATCTGGGGCTCTTCTTCGCGCGGAATTGTCAACAGCGCGACCAGGCCCAGCGCAAGCGCGGTCAACAGGAAGAGCGGAGTGAGCGGCGAACGGATAGTCGCTTGCGTCAGCGCACCGGAAACGCCCAGCTTCATTCGCCGCTCTCCGCAGGCACGATCCGATCGCCCACCCTCAGCCCCGACAGGATCTCGACACCATCTTCCATGTTGTCGAGCGGCGTGCGGCCCCCACGCTGGATTGGAACCTCTATCGCGGTCCCATCGCGCCAAAGGCGCACATAATCGACGCCATACCGCGTGACGATGTAGCGGGCTGGAATGACGAACGCCATGCGCTCGCCAGCCGGAGCGAGCACACGCACACGCGCGCCGATGAACTCGCCCTCCAGGTTCGTCGCATCGAGATCGGCGGTCACCATGCCGTTGTCGATTGCGGGATAGACTTGGCGAACCCGCGCCGTGCGTATGGGCCCATTCTCGTCGCCAAGAATGCGGATGTCCTGGCCTTCGCGAAGCAAACTCGCCTCGCCCTCCGGAAGTTCGATGCGCAAGACCCGCGCACCTGTGGAAATCGCAACCACGACGTCGCCCGGAAGAACCACCGCGCCCTGTGGAATGGGCAAGCGCGTCACGCGCCCGTCGGCGGGGGCATAAACCCTCCCCTGATTGGCGACCGCGCCAGCGGCGTTAGCCTGGGCCCGCGCAGCCCGCGCTTGCGCCTCCGCAGAGCGCGCCTCCGCCCGCACGGCATCAATCCGAGCTTGCGAATAGAAGCCACGATCGAACAACACCTCGGCGCGCTGCAAATCGCCGCGCGCACGCTCGGCCATCGCCTCCGCTGCAGCTAGCGAGGCCCCGCCGGCCTGCGCCTCAAGAGACAGTCTCTGATCGATGACAACCGCCAACAACTGCCCGCGGCGCACTTCGACGCCCTCGCGCACGTATACCTGCTGCAGCGTACCGCCGATGCGCGCGCGTGCATCGCCAATGTCGCGGTTGGTCAACACCGCCGCTACCACCTTGTAGTCGGGCGCCAGCACTTCCTGCACGATGAGTACGCCCGCCGGCGGCGAAGGCACCACCGCAGCCATCTCCCGCTCAACACGCCCGCAGCCCGTCGAAATCGCAACCGACGCCAGCGCCGTCAACAAACCAAGATGCTTCCATTTTTTCATGGACTGGCCCTATCGCGAGTCAACGGCCAACGAGCCGCCCGCCGTCCGACTGAGAACTGATTTCGCGGAACACCCTGACGTTGCCTGACCGCCATACATACTTAACCCTGCCGATATTGCGTTGGCTCAAGGCCGCGAACGTCCCTTGCGAGCACCTTGATGATGCTTCGCACTGTCTGACTTCTTAGCGCATAGCGCACCGAGTGACCCTCACGGCGCGAACCCACGAGCCGCTCCCGCCGCATGACCGCCAAATGCTGCGAGACGACCGACTCACGCACGCCGAGGAAGGCGGCGAGCGCGCCTACGGTTTCCTCGCCGCCCATCAATCGGCAGGCGATCATGAGCCTGTGAGGACTCGCCAACGCCTTGAGCAACGCGCTCGCAACCTCAGCTTCGATGCCCGGTCGAACTCCTTGTGTTTTCATACTTGCGTATATACGTGAGTACTTATATATAGTCAAGGAAGCGCCAGCGCACCGCCGCAAGTGCGAGCCTGGATCGCCTCGGAGGAAATGCAATGGCCGAGATAGTCGTGTTGGGCGCAGGCCTTGGCGGCGTGATTGCCGCCTATGAAATCAAGGACAAACTCCGCGCGGGAGATCGGCTGACGCTCGTTTCAAGGGGCGATGTTTATCATTTCGTCCCGTCCAATCCTTGGGTGGCGGTAAGTTGGCGCACGCGAAAATCCATCGAAGTGAAGCTCCCCGCAGTGATGAAAAAGCGAGGGATTGCTTTCATCGACGTAGCGGCAAGGCAGGTCATGCCGGCGGAAAATCGCCTCGTGCTCGATGACGGGCGCTCTATCCCTTACGACTATCTCGTCGTCGCTACCGGACCGGATCTCGCTTTCGACGAGATTCCCGGCCTTGGCCCAAACGCAAATACCCAGTCGATTTGTCACATAGATCACGCCGAACAGGCCGCTCTCGCATTTGATGCGTTCTGCAAGAGCCCCGGGCCGATTGTGGTGGGCGCCGTACAGGGCGCCAGCTGCTTCGGGCCGGCCTATGAGTTCGCGATGATCCTAGACACCGAGCTGCGCAAGCGTCGCATTCGCGATCGCGTGCCGATGACGTTCGTGACCTCAGAACCCTATATCGGCCACCTCGGACTCGACGGCGTGGGCGACACCAAGGGCCTGCTTGAGAGCGAATTGCGCAACCGCCACATCAAATGGATCACCAACGCACGTGTCGCCTCCGTCGATCCAGGCCTGATGCACGTTGAAGAAATCAACGATGATGGTTCTGTAAAGGCCGCACACGATTTGCCGTTCGGCTTTTCCATGATGCTGCCCGCATTTCGGGGCGTCGCCGCACTCAGGGGAGCGGAGGGTCTGACCAATCCTCGCGGGTTTGTTCTGATCGACAAAACCCAACGCAATCCCACCCATCGCAACGTCTTTGGCATCGGCGTTACAGTAGCCATTCCGCCCATGGGCAAGACCGCTGTGCCCGTTGGTGTGCCCAAAACCGGGTTCATGATCGAGTCGATGGTCACCGCGACAGCAGAGAACATCGGATCGCTGCTGCGCGGCAAGGACGCCGCCGCCGAAGCTACCTGGAACGCCGTCTGCCTTGCCGACTTCGGCGACGGCGGCGTCGCCTTCGTGGCGCAACCACAGATCCCGCCCCGCAACGTCAACTGGTCAGCGCAGGGCAAATGGGTTCACCTCGCCAAGGAGGCCTTCGAGAAATACTTCCTCGGCAAAGTGCGTAAGGGCCAAAGCGAACCCTTCTATGAGGGCCTCGTTATGGACGTTCTTGGCATCAAAAAGGTGAAGGACTGAAACGATGCCGCCGCTCACTCAAGTCGCATGCCCAGCCTGCGGCACTGGCAATCGCATCGCGCCGGGACGTGAATTGCCGGGCGCAAAATGTGGCCAATGCGGGCAAATGCTCTTTGGCAGCGCCCCTGTCGAAGTCGATGATGCGACTTTCGCCAAGCACCTGCAGTACACGAAGGGCTTGATCGTGCTCGATGTCTGGGCGCCCTGGTGCGGTCCGTGCCGCATAATGGCGCCCCACTTTGCCGAAGCAGCCCGCAAACTAAACGGCCATGCGCTGTTTCTTAAAATGAACGCCGATCAGTGTCAGACGCCGACGCGCCTAGGCGTCCGCGGCATCCCGGCGCTCTTTCTGCTCGAAGATGGCGCCGTCATCGCTAGCCGAGCGGGATCGATGACAACCGACGCGCTCATTCATTGGATTGAAAACGCAAGGAGCATGGCATGACGCTCGACCGCGCTGTTCTCGCCTTCGCAGGCGTCGTTGTACTTATAAGCCTCGCGCTCGCGCATTTTGTGCATCCCGGTTGGCTCTGGCTAACCGTGTTTGCCGGCGTGAACATGCTGCAGGCGGCTTTCACAGGCTTTTGTCCCGCGGCTATGGCCTTCAAGGCGATGGGCGTCAAACAGGGATGCGCGTTCAAATAAAGCGCTAACCCGGCGCCGACGCGAACCCGCTTAGCGGGGCTCAGCGCCGCCATAAAGCTCACAGAGCACGCCAATGAGGCGCTCGGCAATGGGGTCTGACAGCCGGTAGTAGATCGTCTGTGCATCGCGTCGCGTCGCAACCAGTCCATCGGCGCGCAGCTTGGCGAGATGTTGGGAGAGCGCCGACTGGCTGAGATTCACGTGCTCGCCAAGTTCGGTCACCGACATCTCCTCTCCACTGAGACGGCAAAGCACGGTCAACCTCTGCTCATTGGCCAGCAATTTGAGCAGCCGCGCCGCCTCCACCGCGCGGGGCTCGAGATGCTCCACCGGTTGCGGCAAGACGCCGCCACGACGAAGCCGCTTTGGCGCCACAGCTCTCTTCGCTTTGGCTTTCTGTACTGACCGAACCGCGGCGGGGGGCATCATCACCTCTGCAATTCGCTAATTTAGCGGTGCCGAATGAATATATTCATAAGCTCGCCCAACACAGCAAGCGCCTTGTGCAGACCGATGAGCCGCCCCCTGACCGACCACGTGCGACGTGGGCCGGATGCGCGTATCCTTCCAAGCGATTCACCGCCCACCTCAAGAGAAGGGGCCCCTGAACATGCTCGACTTCGCCAATCAGACCATCATCGTCACCGGCGCGGCTGGCAATCTAGGCGCTGCAATCGCCGTCGCGCTGGCGCGCGGGGGCGCCAATCTCGCAATTTCAGACTTGAGCGAAGAACCGCTGAAACAGCTCGCCGCCGCCATTGGCGGTGCGCCGCTCATTGTCGCTGGCGCCGACGCGCGCACAGGGGAAGGGGCCACACGCATCGCGCAAGAGTGCCGTACACGCTTTGGCCGCGTCGACGGCCTCGCCAATACGGTCGGCGCCTTTAAGACTGCCAATGTCGCCGAAGGGGCAGCCGACGATTGGTCGCGTCTGATGGAATTGAACGCGCTCTCAGCACTGCGGCTGTCGGCAGCGGTACTACCCAGCATGATCGCGCAAGGCTATGGCCGCATCGTTCACATTGCCGCTGGCGCAGGCGCCCGAAGCTTCGCTGGCGCCAGCGTCTACGCCGCATCCAAGGCCGCCGTCATGCGCATTACGGAGGCGATATCGGAAGAGAACAAGGCCCTCGGGGTCACGGCAAACTGCATCATGCCTGGCGTCATTGACACGCCGCAAAATCGCATGGCGATGCCGGGGGCGGACGTTTCCACTTGGGTGCAGCCCGACGAGATCGCGGCGTTGGCTACGTTTCTATTGTCGCGCGAAGCCAGCGCAGTCACCGGCACAGCGATTCCTGCCACCGGCAGGCACTAGGCGATGCGCAAGATAGCGCGACATTGATCGGCAATCGCCGACTTCGAAAGGTTGACATCCTCGCTCGGCGGCGGCTGGTTGGTTCCGTCACGTGCAGTAAGATGGGTGCAGCCCACCGCATCAACTGCACCGGCTTGGGGACCCGTCGGAGGAACAGATCAGGTGGCAAATTGGCAAGGGCTCCTGGGCGTCGCCGTCATTCTGGCGCTGGCTGTGTTGGTCTCAACAAATCGCCGCGCCATCCGGTTACGGATAGTGGTGGCGGCGCTGGCGTTGCAGGCGGCGCTGGCGGCGGTCGCGCTCTACCTTCCTCACGGACGCGCTGCGCTTGCCGCCATGTCGGACGGGGTGCAAGCCCTGATCAGCTTCTCAAGCGCCGGCATAGCGATGGTGTTCGGCCCTCTCGCAAGCGAAGTGGGCTTCAGTTTCGCAATCAACGTTCTCCCGATCATCATCTTCTTCTCGGCGTTGATGTCGGTGCTCTACCACATCGGCTTCATGCAATTGATCGTGACGTCCGTGGGCGGCGCATTGAGGTTCTTGTTAGGCGCAGGACGCGTGGAATCACTCACGGCCGCAGCGAATGTGTTCGTCGGCCAAACCGAAGCGCCCCTCGTTGTGCGGCCCTACCTGCCCCACGTGACGCGCCCCCAGTTGTTCGCCATCATGACCACCGGCATGGCGTCCGTCTCCGGCAGTGTACTGGCCGCCTACGCGCAGATGGGCATCGACATCAACTATCTACTGGCCGCGAGCTTCATGTCAGCGCCCGGAGGCTTGCTCATGGCCAAGATCATTATGCCCGACGACAAGCCGGACGCGACCCGACGGGATACCACTGAGGCCGGACCTGAAAATGCCAAGGATGCCGCCCAAGGCGCCCCCTCGATCGAACACAAGCCGCACGCGAACATAATCATGGCCGCCGCCGTCGGCGCCCAAGATGGACTGGTCCTCGCAGCATCCATCGCCGGCATGCTCATCGCGTTCGTCTCCTTGATTGCCATGATAAATGGCGGCCTCGGCGCGGTGGGTGCCGTCTTCGGCGTCGAGAACCTCTCTCTCCAAGGCCTCCTTGGCTACGTCTTTGCACCAGTAATGTGGCTGCTCAACATTCCCTGGCCAGAGGCGCAACAAGCGGGCGGTGTGTTCGGCGAAAAACTAATTCTCAATGAGTTTGTCGCGTTCATGCACCTCGGCCAGATGAGCGACACACTGTCTCCGCGAACCATGGCCATCACTACATTCGCGCTCTGCCGATGATCGCGAACTTCCCCGCTCCGATGCTGGCCGCGATCCACCAGGCGT
>CAYRHK010000007.1:0-23050 GCA_964423825.1 uncultured Terricaulis sp.
ATCGCCGAGCCGCCGCGGCGGAGCACGTCAAGCGCGGTTTGTGTGGCCAGCGGGTGCGCGGTAGCCGCGGCGCCATGCGGGGCGATCACCGGCGAACGGGTGGCGAAGGTCTCTCCAGATACGCGCTCGCCACGTCCGAAGTTCGGATCGCGTGGCGCGGCGTCCTGGGCGCTCGCGCCGCTCGCTAAGAGCGAGACCGCCAAACCAACGCCAAGCCATGCCTTGCGCATGTTCCGCCTCCCGTGTTGCGCGCACTGAAGCGGGTGGCGGCAGGGAAGACAAGCGTTGCTTGAAGAGCCTGTTGCGTATATTAAACCAAGCAGCTAAATAACTGAGTGGTTAAATGATTGTCGACCCCTTAAGCGCCAAGTTCGCAGCGCTCGCAGATCCCACCCGGCGCGCCATCCTGGCGCGGCTGGCGCAGGGCGATGCCAGCGTGAACGACTTAGCGGCGCCGTTCGCGATGAGCCTGCCGGCAGTCTCCAAGCACCTGAAGGTGCTCGAGCGCGCCGGCCTGATCTCGCGCGGGCGCGAGGCGCAATGGCGGCCGTGCCGGCTTGAAGCGAAGGCGCTCATGCCAATCGACGATTGGCTGGCACAGTACCGCGCGCAGTGGGAGGCGAGCTTCGATCGCTTGGATGCATACTTGAAGTCGACGCAACCGTTGGAGAAGAAGCGTGGGCGAAAAAAGAAGTGACGGACTTGTGCTTTCGGTCTCGCGCCGCTTCGAGGCCGCGCCGGAAGTTGTGTTCGATGCTTGGCTCGACGCCGAGAGCATCGCGCAATGGTTGTTCGCGACGCCGGGCGGCGTGATGGAGCGCGTACGCATCGAGCCGCGTGTGGGCGGCGCGTTCGAAGTGTTCGAGCGTCGCGGCGAACAGCTTGCGACCCACTATGGGACCTATGTCGAAGTCGATCGGCCGCGGCGTTTGGCGTTCGATTTCGCTACCGATCGCGAGGCGGCGCCGACGCGAGTCACCGTCACGTTCGAAGGGCGGGACGGTGGCTGTTTAGTGACTTTGACGCATGAACTCGATGCGGCGTGGGCGGAGTACCGGGAGCGCGTCAAGGCTGGTTGGGCGGGCATTCTCGAAGGTTTGGAGCGTTCGCTTGCCGGTGAGATGGCCGCCGAGCGTCAGATCGTGCAGTCGCGAGAGTTTGCTGCGCCGCGTGCGCGTGTGTGGGAGGCGTGGACCAGTCTTGAGCACGTTGATCGCTGGTGGGGGCCTGATGGCTTTGTCACGCGCACCGACATCATGGAGGTGCGGCCGGATGGGCGCTGGCGCTTCACGATGACGGGGGCCGACGGGACCGTCTACCCCAACTTCGTGCTCTACATGGATGTGAGCGCGCCGGAGCGCTTGATCTACGCACATGGGCGCGATGAATCTTCGCCGCCGCATTTCCATGTCACTGTAGTTTTCGAAGCAATCGGCGCTGGTCGCACGCGGGTGACGATGACCAGTCTTTTCCCGAGCAAAGCAGCGCGTGACCTTGTCGTCGAGCGGTATGGCGCTATCGAGGGCGGCAAGCAGACTTTGGCGCGATTGGCGGGGTATTTGGACGGGATGCAATGATTTTGGGCGATTTCTCAAAGCCCTTCCCCCTCCCCTTGAGGGGAGGGGGCAGGGGGCGCGGTGAGGCGCTGTCTTTCCCCGGTTGGCGGTCTCGACGTTGTGTACAACAACAGGAGCATCCCGCTTCACCCCGCCCCTCGATCCCTTCCCCTCAAGGCGAGGGAAGGCGGAACTGCCTTGGCGCCTTGTTGCTTATCACCGCGCTGGTGGCGGCCTGCGCGCCCGCCGAGCAAGCACCGGCGCCAGAAGCCCCAGCCGTCATCAGCGATGCGCCGGCTGGCGAGTATCGGCTCGATCGATCGCATGCCGATCTCATGTTTCGCGTCAATCACATCGGCTTTTCGATGTATACGGGGCGGTTCTCGGATTTCGACGCGACGCTGCACTTCGATCCAGCAAGTCCTGAGACGATGCGCGTGGAAGCGAGCGTGAATGTGGGTTCGCTCAGTTTGCCGGCGCCGCCGGAAGGATTTGTCGGCGAGATGCTCGGGCCGCAATGGTTCGACGCGGCGCAGTTTCCCACGATCACGTTTCGCTCCACTGCCGTGGAACTCACGAGCACCAATACCGCGCGCGTTAGCGGCGATCTGACCCTGCACGGCGTCACCAAGCCTGTCGCGCTCGACGTCACCTTCAACGGCGGCTATGCGGGCCACCCGATGGACCCCAACGGGCGTATCGGGTTTTCCGCGCGCGGGAGCTTGCGCCGCTCCGAGTTTGGCATGGGTTACGGCGTGCCGCCGGAAGGTTCGACCATGGGCGTGGGCGATGACGTGGAGATCGTGATCGAGACCGAGTTCACCGGCCCGCCGTTGGCGGCGGCGCCAAATCCATAGGCAGCCCACGATGGTTCAGATCTATGGCCACCCATTTTCGTCATTCACGTGGAAGGTGCTCATTGCGCTTCATGAGCGCGATGTTCGGTTCGAGTTCATGATGCTTGGGCCGGAGCATTCGGAGAACGGCGCGCTGGTGGCGCGCCTCACGCCAATAGGGCAGTTTCCAGTGCTTGTGGATGGCGATCGGATCGTTATCGAGTCGGCGGCGATCATCGAGTACCTGGATTTGCACCACGGCGATGCGCCGCCCATGGTTCCGTCCGATCCACGCGACGCGATTGAAGCGCGTCAAATGGACGGGGTGTTCGACGACTATGTCATGTCGCCTTTGCAGCGCATGGTTGCTGCTGTGCTTCGCGAGGAGTCCAAGCGCGATCCTCACGTCGAGCCCGAAGTGAGCGCGATGTTGGACAAAAGTTACGCGTGGTTGGAGTCGTGGATGGCTGGGCGCATTTGGGCCGCGAACGAGATGTTTGGGATCGCAGATTGCGCTGCGGCGCCGGCGCTGTTCTACGCGCACTGGGCGTTCCCGATTCCAGCGTCGCACACAGCTTTGCATCGCTATCGAGCCCGTCTCTTGGCGCGGCCATCCATAGCGCGTGTTGTCGACAAGGCGCGACCGTGGCGCGGTTACTTCCCGTTGAAGGGCCGCGCGTCACCCGATTGAGCCGTCGGCGTCGACGTACGGATGTGGCGGCCCCAGCGCCCCGTCGGGGAGTGCGCGCCGCGGACGAGCAAGGGTGTCCGGCCTGTATCGCGCCAGCGCACTCGCGGCGCCACGCACCAGCGCCTCATCAGGCCCGCTGTGGTTTGCGTCCCCGGTGGTCACGCCTGGATCGATGCGTGGTGAGCATAAAGGTCAAGCCCAAACGGCATTTCAGTTCTAGAGTTGCGGTTGAGAAAAGCTCCTCGTCGCAGCGCTCCAGCCGCGACGTTTGGAGAGCTCAGAAATGAAACTGATAAAGATGGCGGCCGCCGCAAGCGCGGCGGCGATGTGTTTTGCGATGGCGCCGGCAGCGCTTGCGGGCGAGTGCCCCGCTGACCAAGTGGGCGTCAATGCGCTCTCTGACGCGGCGACCATGCCCTCGCGCGTCACCGATGACGTGATCGCGTCGATCGATCTTAGTCAAGGATACAACATCCAGGGCCGCAATCTGCGCATGCGCCGTCTTGTAGTGCAGCCAGGCGGCATCGTGCCGGTACACAGCCATGCCGAGCGCCCCGCCAACATCTATGTTGTGAGCGGCGAGATCACCGAGTACGCCAGCAATTGCCAGGTCGGCATCACGCACCGCGCCGGCGATGTCGTCGCCGAGCAGGGCAATGTCTCGCATTGGTGGCGTAACAACTCGCGCCGTCCTGCCGTATTGATTTCGGCCGACATTCCCCCGCCCACCGGAAACGCTGAAGGCGGCATGTAAGCCTTCGCGAGCACGCGGCCGCCATCTCCCGCTCCTCATCCCCCCCCTCGGGTTGGCGGCCGCGTGCGTCCCTGTTTTGCAAAGCAAAGGAACTGGACCCCCGTGTCGATGACATCCACAGCGCGTGCGCAAAGCTTCGACCTCGGCGCTTTCATCAGTTTGGCCATCATAGGCCTGACAGCGTTCCTGACCGTCGTCGACTTGTTCGCTACGCAGGCGATCTTGCCATCGCTCGCGCTGCACTACGGCGTGTCGGCCTCGGCCATGGGCGTGGCGGTGAACGCCAGCACCTTCGGCATGGCGGCATCCGGCTTGACAGTGGCGTTGTTCAGCGCGCGCATCAACCGCCGTGCCGGGATCGTGGCGGCGTTGTTGTTGCTCAGCGTGCCGACGGTGCTGCTCGCGCACGCTCCCGATCTGACGACGTTCACGTTGCTGCGCGTAATCCAGGGCGTGCTGATGGCAGCAGCGTTCACACTTACGCTTGCGCATCTGGGCGAACGCTGCAGCGCGCGCGCGGCCTCGGGCGCATTCGCGGCTTATATCACCGGCAACGTCGCCTCCAATCTTGTTGGGCGGCTTGTCGCGGCAGGCTTGGTCGACAATTTCGGCCTGGCGACGAATTTCTACGTGTTCGCCCTGCTCAACGCGGCGGGCGGACTGTTGGTGTTCCTCACGATCCACAACGCGCACAAGATGGGCGCGGCGATGATGCCGCCCGCCCCGTGGTCGGCGTTCGCGCAGCACCTCGCCAACCCGGCGCTACGCACGGCGTTCGCGACCGGCTTTCTGATCCTGTTCGCGTTCATCGGCGTGTTTACCTACGTGAACTTCGTGCTGGTGCGCGCGCCGTTCGCGATCGCGATGATGAGCCTGGGGCTGGTCTATTTCGTGTTTTTGCCCGCGATCTTCACCACGCCGCTGGCGGGGCGGATCGTGCAAGCCTTCGGTGTGCGCAACGCCATTTGGTACGGCCTTGGCGTGGCGCTGCTCAGCCTGCCGCTAATGCTGGCGCCGAGCTTGCCGCTGGTGTTGGCCGGCATGGCGCTTGCCGCCATCGGCACGTTCTTCGCGCAGGCGGTGGCGACCGGCTTCGTCAGCGGCGCGGCACAAGGCGACAAGGGCGCGGCCAGCGGCATCTATCTCGCCAGCTACTTTCTAGGCGGGCTTGTGGGCAGCGCGGCGCTCGGTCAGCTGTTTGACCGTTTCGGCTGGGCGGCGTGCCTCGCAGGGGTCGGCGTTGCACTCGTTCTTGCCGCGTTGCTCGCGGTTGGCCTGCGCGCGCAGCAACCGGCATCACAATGATGCGTTTCCAGCATTTCCGCGCGTGGTCGCTGGCGGCGATGCTCCATCAGCAACGTTAACTTTAGTCCTGAGGAATGAGACATGAGCATGAGCATGAAGTCCACGCGTCCGCTTGAAGGGCGCGTCGCGCTGGTGACCGGCTCGACCAGCGGCATTGGCCTCGGCGTCGCCGAGGCGCTCGCCGCCGTCGGCGCAAACGTTGTGCTCAACGGTTTCGGCGACAAAATGCAAATCGAGGACACCCGTCAAAAGCTCGAACACTCGCACGATGTCGCCGCTTTCTATCATGGCGCGGATTTATCCAAGGCCGCGGCCGTCGGCGAGATGATGGCCTACGCCAAAGCGGAAGCCGGCGGCGTTGATATACTCGTCAACAACGCTGGCATTCAGCATGTCGCGCCGGTGGACGAGTTCCCACCTGAGAAATGGGACGCGATCCTGGCGATCAATCTCTCTTCGGCGTTTCACGCCATCCGCGCCGCGCTGCCTGACATGAAAGCCAAAGGTTTTGGCCGCGTCATCAATGTCGCGTCAGCGCATGGGCTCGTCGGGTCGCCGTTCAAATCGGCTTATGTCGCCGCCAAGCACGGCGTGCTAGGCCTGACGAAAGTCGTCGCGCTCGAAGTCGCGGATCGCAACATCACCTGCAACGCCATCTGTCCCGGCTACGTCTACACGCCGCTGGTCGAGAGACAGATCGAGGATCAGGCGAAGGCGCACGGCGTCTCGCGCGACAAGGTGATCAGCGACGTGCTGCTAAAAGCACAACCGAACAAGCGCTTCGCACAAGTCTCCGAGATCGGCGCACTGGCCGTTTTCCTGTCGAGCGACGCCGGCAAGTCCATCACCGGCGCAGCGCTTCCGGTAGACGGCGGGTGGACCGCGCATTGAACAAAACACAGGGAGGACCAGACATGGCCGATTCAGCAGCAGCGCCGCCCGAAATGAAGGCGCAGATGAAGCGCGCGAACAAGACGCAGACCAAGACCATAAACCTCGCGCTGCAAGGCGGGGGCGCGCATGGCGCTTTCGCCTGGGGCGTGCTGGATCGTCTGCTCGAAGATGAGCGCGTCGCGTTTGAGGGTCTGTCGGCGACCAGCGCCGGCGCCATGAACGCGGTGACGCTTGCCTACGGCATGAGCCAGGGGGGGCGCGAAGGCGCCAAGAAGGCGCTTACGCAGTTCTGGCGGCGCGTTGCCCACGCTGGCATGGTCAGCCCTCTGCAGTCGAGTTGGTTCGAGAAAGTCACGCACAATCACTCGAGGGAGAATTCTCCCGCGTTCGTGATGTTCGACCTGATCTCGCGGCTCTACTCGCCTTACCAATTCAACCCGCTAAACTACAACCCGCTGCGGCAGGTGCTTGAACAAACCATCGACTTCGAAAAGCTGCAGAAGGACTCGGTGCTGAAGTTGTTCCTGTCGGCGACCAATGTGCGCACCGGCAAGGTGAGGGTGTTCGGCAATGAGGACATTACCGCCGATGTCGTGATGGCTTCTGCCTGTCTGCCGTTTCTGTTCCAGGCGGTCACCATCAAGGGCGAAGACTATTGGGATGGGGGTTATATGGGCAATCCAGCCATCTTCCCGCTGATCTATAAGTGCGAGAGCGCAGACATCGTTATCGTCCACATCAATCCGATCGAGCGGATGGAGACGCCGACGACGGCGCGAGACATACTCAATCGCATCAATGAGATTAGCTTCAACTCCTCCCTTATGCGCGAAATGCGCGCCATTGCGTTCGTCACCAAACTTATCGACGATGGCGTCATTGAAGAAGGTCGCATGAAGCGCATGCTGATCCATGCCATCGAGGGCCAGGATTTCATGCGCGATCTTGGCGTCAGCTCCAAAATGAACGCGGACTGGGAGTTCTTGACCCATTTGCGCGATGTCGGGCGCGCGCGCGCGGAGCAGTGGCTCGAGCGGAATTTCTCAGCTCTAAACACCGCCACCAGCATCGACCTTAGCGCGATGTACTTGTGACCGAGACTATCTTGGGGTCCTGGCGGAGATTAGCGCAACGGCCGTTTGTCGCGCCTTTGCGCCGGGTCTGGCGCGAGCTCATGCACCCGCCCATGCCGCCAGATCGAGTGATGCGGGCCATACGCGAGGCTGAGTCCGTTTCCGAAATTCTGGTCGCCTGGGTGCAGCTTGCGGGCGTTGTCGTGTTTCTCGTGCTCTATGCGGCGAGCCTCCCCGCATTCGATATGCGAGCGGGGCTGCAGCCAGTGCCGATGGCGCTGCTCGGTTATAGCGGCTTCGTCGCCTGGCGCTTGAACCGCGCTTATGCGTGCACTCTGACGGCGCGTTTCTTGAGTCTCTCGGCGCTGGTGGATGTGGGCTTGTTGATGTGCCTCATCTGGAGTTTCACACTCCAATATGATGCGCCGGCGGCGATCTACCTCAAGGGCCCTACGCTTCTTTACGCTTTCATCTTGATCGCGCTGCGAGCGCTGCGCTTCGATGCCGGCCATGTGCTGCTAACGGGCGGCCTTGCGATCGCGGGGTGGTTCACGCTGGTGGTCATCGCAGCACGCGATGCGCCCGTGACCAGTGATTATCCCATCTACATGACGTCGCTGTCCGTGCTTTGGGGCGCGGAGGCCGAGAAGATCGCCGCGCTTGCTGGCGTTACTGTGGTGCTGGCTTTGGCAGTTTCGCGCGCGCGCGGGCTGATGGTGCGGACGGCGGTGGAGGAAACCGCGGCGCGTGAACTCTCGCGCTTTCTTGACCCCGGCGCCGCCAAGCGCGTGCGCATGTCGAGGGCCGAACTAAGGGCCGGCGATGGCGAATTGAAGTCGATGGCGATTATGTTCCTTGATCTCCGCGGGTTCAGCGGCGCAGCTGCCTCGCTGCCTCCGGTGCAGGTTATCGCGCTGCTGCAGGAGTATCAGAGCCGGTTCGTGCCGATCATCGAGGAGGCAGGCGGCAGCGTCGACAAGTATCTCGGCGACGGCATACTGGTCAGTTTCGGCGGCGGCGAGCGCTTGGGGACCGAAGCCGCTGACGCTTTCGCGATCGTGCCGCGATTGCTCGCGGCCGGCGACTCTTGGGCGGCGGAACGGGTGCGCGTCGGTGCGCCGCCGCTCGGCGTCGCAGTCGCCATCACGCACGGGGAAGTGGTGCATGGCGTCATCGGGCATGATGATCGGCTCGAATTCACCGTGATCGGTGACGCGGTCAATCTCGCCGCCAAGTTGGAAAAGCACGCCAAGATCGAGCAGGCGCGCGTCATCGCCACCAGGGCCGCGTACACGCGGGCGCTGGCGCAGGGCGCGAGCATTGGGGCAGTCCGCGAAGCCCCAAGCTCGATCGTTGACGGTGCTGCTGAGGCGGTGGACCTCGTCATTGTCGCATGAGCCCCAGGCATCGATGAGATAGGGAAGCGGCATTTCAAAGCAAGCGAGAGAGAGCGCACGTTACTCCCACGAGAACACCAAGAGAGGAAGCGCCATGGCTGACGCCGATGACATCGACTGGGTGAACGCAAGTGCGGATTTCGGTCTTGTTCAACTTTGCCGCGAGATGGCGGCGCTCGCCCAACCTCTGGAGGCCGTGACATGTCTGATGCGCTCACCGTCGCGATCGACTATGCGGCGAAAGGCATTGCGCTTTTCAACGCCGCGATCTTCCTCGACAGCCTTCGATACAAATTCACCGACCATCCAAAAACGCGGGAGATCTTCGGTCGCCTCGATGCTTGGGCGGGAGGTTTCGGAGGGCGAGGTCTGTTCGCGCGCACCGGAGTGTTCAGTCAGTACGTGATCGGCGCCGCCGAACTCTTGGCATCGGTGTTGCTGCTGGTTGGCGTGTTCTACCCGCCGTACGGGTTCGTGCTTCCGCTCGGCGCGCTGCTGGGGCTTGCGGTGATGAGCGGGGCGATCAGCTTTCACCTGTTCACGCCGCTTGGCGTCGACCCAAACCAAGACGGCGGCGGCCTGTTCCGGGCTGCGTGTCTGGTTTGGGTGTTCAGTTTGGCGCTGTTGCTGCACCCCGCCGGCGATGCCGATTTGTTGGCGCGCCGCATCGGCGCCTTTATTGCGCCAGTCTGAGGAAGGACCTGCAAGTGTCTCTTGTTGACGAACAGTGCGGGTGTCCAATTGAAGCCGCACGGCGCGAGGATTTGGCGCAGCTGCCGAAGGTCGTCATCGTCGGCGCCGGTTTCGGCGGGCTTTCCGCCGCCAAGGCGTTGGCGAAAGTGCGCGCACACGTGACGCTTATCGATCGCCGCAACCATCATTTGTTTCAGCCGCTCCTCTATCAAGTGGCGACTGCCGGCCTTGCGCCGACCCAAATCGCCACACCGATCCGCGCTATCTTGCGCAGGCAGCGCAACACCGATGTCGTTCTCGGCGAGGTGACCGGCCTAGACGCCGCGAGCAGGGAGATCAAACTGGGCGCGCGTCGGGTGCCCTACGATTATTTGATCATCGCCACAGGTGCTCGGCATTCGTACTTTGGCCGCGATGAGTGGGAGCGCTTCGCGCCGGGTTTGAAGACGCTCGAGGACGCCACTGAGCAACGCAAGCGGATCCTGCTCTCATTCGAGCGCGCGGAACTCGAGACCGATGCCGCCGAGCGCGTGCGACTCACGACCTTCGTGGTAATCGGCGGCGGCCCCACTGGCGTGGAGACAGCTGGCGCCATCGCCGAACTGGCAAAGAGGGCGCTTGCTTGCGACTATCGACGCATTAATCCGAAGTGCGCGCGCATCGTGTTGGTTGAGGCAGGGCCGCGCATATTGGGCGCTTTTTCGGAAGATCTCTCGGAAGCGGCGCGCGCATCGCTGGAGATGCTTGGGGTCGAGGTGCGGATGGGCAAGGCCGTGAGCGCGATCGATGAAGCCGGAGTTTCGCTCGCCGACGAGCGAATCGAGTCGCGCTGCGTGATCTGGGCGGCGGGCGTCCAGTCATCGCCCGCGGCGCGGTGGCTTGACATCGCGGCCGATCGCGCGGGGCGCGCTGTCGTTGCGGACACGCTCCGCGCGCCTGATCATGACAACATCTTTGTGATCGGCGATTGCGCTGCCGTGAAGGACCGTGATGGCAAGCCATTGCCTGGCGTCGCGCCCGTGGCCAAGCAACAGGGCCTATACGCCGCCAGGGCGATCATTGCCGCGCTGCGAAACGAGCGGTTCGACAGACCGTTCCGCTATGCGGACTTCGGCAATCTGGCCACTGTCGGGCGCAAAGCGGCCATTGCGGACTTCCGAGGCCTTCGCCTCAAGGGCCTGGTCGGCTGGCTGGTGTGGAGCGCAGCGCACGTGTATTTCCTGATCGGATTCCGAAATCGCATTGCCGTTACGCTCGACTGGGCATGGTCGTACCTCACGTTCGAACGTGGTGCGCGACTTATCACGGGCGATCTGGCGGACATCCAGCCGACGTCGGGCACGGCGCGTGAGGCAGCGTGAGCGCTGTGCGCGTCACATTCTGGGGTGTACGCGGCACATTTCCGGCTTCGGGACATGCATTTGCGCGTTATGGCGGCGACACGATGTGCGTCGAGATCGAGACGGGCGATGCACGTATCATCCTCGATGCCGGCTCCGGTCTGCGCGCACTTGGCGCGAAGCTCATCGGTGAGGGCGAGCCGCTCGCGACGAACATCGTCCTAAGCCACCTGCATCTCGACCACGTGATGGGCCTGCCGCACTTCGGGCCAATCTGGCGTAAGGATGGACGGGTCTTGATCCATGCGCCGCTTGAGTGCGTCGGCTACGACCCGCAGGGAACGCTCTTTTCCGTCTTGCGCCCGCCGCTCTTCCCCGTGGAAGCCGGCGCGCTGCCAGCTGCCATCGGCCTGCAGGAGTATCGCATCGGCGCCGATATCTTTCCTGCGAGAGGGGTGCGCGTGCGCACGTTTGCTGTTTCGCATCAAGGCGCGTGCGCCGGGATGGTTGTCGAGGCCGGTGGCGCGAGGCTCGCTTACGTTACTGACCATGAGCACGGCGATGCTCACGCAGACGACCGCATCGCCGCCGCTGTCGAGGGCGTTGACCTCCTGATCTACGACGCCACGTTCACGGAACGTGAGTGGTCGCGCCGACGGGGTTGGGGGCATTCGACTTGGGAGGAGGGCCTACGGCTCAAGCGCCGGGCCGGCGCGAAGCTCTTGGCGCTCGCCCACCACGAGCCCGACCGCACCGATGACGCGCTCGATGCGCTGGCCATGGCCGCCGCCGCTCAGTCCAGGAACGCATTTTTCGCCCGCCAGGGGCTGACCCTCGAGTTCTAGCGGGCGCGGGTTATGCGTTTGGCGCATCAACCTCAGACAACAAGCGCAATTCCAGAACCGCATCCCAGCGGCGATGCTGAGCGTATCCAATCACATGGACAAGCGGCGCGTCGCCGCCAGGGGTCTGAGCCATGGAAATGCAACAAGTCCGCTATTTCCTCGCCCTGTCGCGAGAGCTGAACTTCACGCGCGCCGCCGAGAGCTGCCACGTCACTCAGCCGGCGCTCACTCGCGCCATCCAGGCGCTGGAGGCCGAACTCGGCGGGCGCCTATTCAATCGCGAGCGCAATCAGACGCATCTCTCCGAACTCGGGCGAATGATGTTGCCCTATATCCAGTCGATCCAGGCGCAAGCCGAGGCCGCGCGCGTACGCGCCAAATCCGCCGGGCGGATGAAGAACGTTGAGTTGAAGCTCTGCGCCATGTGCACGCTTAGTCCATCGCTCCTGGCGGATTTTGTCGTCGGCTTCCTTCGCGCCAATAGCGGCGTCGAGCTGAACGTCTCTGATGGTGCGGCCAAGCAAGTGCTGCACCAATTGAGCGCCGGCGAACGTGAAATCGGCATCCTGGGTTACCCCGGAGAGGTGGACGAGCGCTTTCATGCGTTGCCGCTCTTTCAGGAACGCTTCGTGGCGGTCCTCCCGCGCGAGCATCGCCTCGCAAACCATAAAGAGGTGCGCATCGCTGATCTCAACGAGGAATCGTACGTCAACCGCATCAACTGCGAGATGGGCGAGTATGCGGCCCACGAGTTCGCCAAGCATGGCGTGTCCGTGCGCGTGGTGTTCCGCAGCGAGCGCGACGATTGGGTTCTGGGCATGATCCGCTCGGGCATGGGTTGGGGCTTTTTTCCCGAGAGCTACGCATTTCCAAACGATGTGGCGGTGCGGCCTATCGTTGAGCCCAATTTCACTCGCACGGTCTCCCTGGTGACAGTGCGCGGACGTCCGCACTCGCCAGCGGTGGGCGCGTTTGTGAAGGCGGCGCGCGCATTTTCTTGGTCGAACGCGACCCCGGTTTGCGCCGCGGCTTGATCGCGGCTAGGGTCGCGCTCATGTCAGCCAACGCGCTTGTCGCCGAATTGGACAAAACCACCGCGTTGGCGATGGCGTCCGGAAGGCCGCTTGCCGAGCGTCTCCGTATGATCGCCGATCAAGTGCGCGAACTGAGTTCGGAGTTCGCTATTGCGGTCGATATGTTTGTAGCTCGGCTAACCAGCGCCGAGGCCGGCGCCAACGCGCCGCGGATTGGCGAAGCGTTGCCAAATTTCATTTTGCCGGACCAGCACGGTAAGCTGGTGGCGCTTGACGCCCTGCTTCGCGAGGGGCCAGTGGTGGTCGCGTTCTTGCGCGGCCATTGGTGCCCGTATTGCCGCATCACAGCCGGCGCGTTGGGCGAGATTGCGGACGCGGCGCGTGAGCTAGGCGCACGCATCGTGGCGATCACACCGGAGTCGCGGAGGTTCGCGCAACAGCTTGACGCAGACGGCGGCGGAGCGTTTCCGATTCTCGCGGACCTCGACAACGGCTATGCGCTCAGCGTCAACCTGGCGATCTGGGTGGATGAAGCGATGGCTGGCCTCATTGCGGGCGCCGGTTGGGATGTTCCTTCATATCAAGGCAATGAGGCCTGGGTGCTTCCCATTCCGGCGGTGTTCGTGCTCGGAGGCGATGGCGTGATCGTCGCGCGTCACGTCAATCCCGACTATCGCGAGCGCGCAGACATTGACGACATGATCGCTGCACTGCGTGAGTTGGCTTAACGCCGACGCCGCACGAGCCCGGCCGATGCAGACGGCCTCTCGAGGGCATGCACAAACGCCATTTCCGGCGGCGATGCGGCGGCAGCAGCTTCGGCGCTGCAACAGGCAGGTTTCGCGCTGCGATGATCGTTTCTCGTTTCGTCTTCTATCTCGTCTGGCATGTTGCCCTGGGTCCGATGCTCACAGGGTCGCTTTGAACTCTTCACGCTGCCGCGAACTCGGTGCTGCGCAGCAGATTAAGGAATGCGGACGCTGCCGGTTCGCGTTTACGCCCGGCCACGGCGTAGACAGAAACAGTGCGCGAAAGCGTCAGATCGGCGATAGGGGCGCGCCTGATGGCATCGCTCTGCGGCGCAGAGCGCGGCACGATTGCCGCGCCCACGCCCTTCGACACCAGCGCCATCAAGTCATGGTAGGTCACGACTTCGTGGATGTTGGAAGTTGACAAGCCGTTGTCCGCAATCTGGCGGGCCGCGACGTCGTGCAACTCGCACCCGCCTTGGCAAAACACCGGAACGTTCTGCAGTTTGTCCAATGTGATTTCATTGTCGCCTGCGAGCGGATGGTCGCGGCCGATGGCCAGTTCGAACGGCTCCTCGAACAGCGCCCAATGATCGAGGCGCGACCAGCTGTCCTCGATAGGACCGGCGACCGCGATCTGGGCGTCGCCTTGCTTGAGCAATTCTAGTGTCGCCACGCCCCCGCCATGGTGCAGTTTTAGCTGCAGCCCTCGAAAGTTGCTGAACATCTCCGCGATCGGCCCCATGATCAGCTCGACATTGACGCTATCGGACACGCCCACGGAGAGCGGCGCCACATCTTCTTTGGCGATGGATTTGGCCAGCGATTTCGCGGTCACGGCGCTGTCGAAACAACGCTGCATCAGCGGCAGCATGCGCTTGCCCAACTCGGTCAAGTGTGAGCGGCTGTGCTCGCGGCGAACGAGTTCGCCGCCTAGTTCGCCTTCCAACGCCTGGATGGCGCGGGTGAGCGCGGACTGACTAACGTTACACTCCTCGGCGGCGCGCGTGAAATTCAGTGTCCGCGCGAGCGCGAGGAAATAGCGAATCTGTTGCATTTCCATGGGGTTCGGTCCGCCTGCTGGTGGTACTATACTGCGGCGAAGCGTGGCGGCCATCCCCTTCTGGGGCGGGCATGCCGTCGGTGCATCGAAATCAACACCAACCAGCATTTCTCCGTGGCGGCCCGCCCAGTGAGAGTGGGGCGGAAGGATGCCTCATGTCTAAAACTCTGCTCACCTGGCTCAGCATCGCCCTGTTCGCGGTGCTCGGCCTGTTCCTGATCGGCTTCGGGGCGTTCTACTCCAGCGTCAGCGATATGCTATTCTTTCACGCCGCGGCTGTGCCCGAAGCGGCGCGCCACGACGTGAGACCGCTCTATCTGGCGCTAATGAAGCTAATCGGCGGCGCTTCGATCGGGCTCGGCTTGCTGGGCCTTTACGTGACCTTTGGCGCGCTCCGCGCGGGCGCTCGCTGGGCGGCGCTGGCGCTCGCAGTGACGTACGCCATTCCGGTTCTGATGGCGGCTTATGTCGCGGAGACCCTTGCGAAGATTACCGGCGCGCCGACCTCGTGGCACATCATGGGCGTTTTGCTGGCGATCACTGGCGTGGCTTTGCTGGCGCGTGTCGCGGCGGGCCGAGTGAGTTGAATATCGAGTTGCTAGCCAAAAGGCGCGCGACATAGCTCTTAGGAGAGGACGCATGCGCACTGTCATCCTGGCGTTTTCCACGCTGGTTCTTTGCGCCTGGGCGCCGCACGCGGAGGCGCGCGCGCGCATCACGCGGATCGAGACGCACCAAGGCAGCATCGAAGGCGTGCGCGAGCACGGTGTCAGCGCTTTTCTTGGAGTGCCTTATGCGGCCGCCCCTGTCGGACCCTTGCGTTGGCGGGCGCCAGCAGCAGCGCCAACCTGGACGGGAGTTCGCGACGCGAGCCAGCTTGCGCCAGCGTGCCTGCAGACGGGCGTTTCCATTCCTGGCGAGCCTGCGCCTGAGGTCAGCGAAGACTGTCTCTATCTCAATGTCTGGACGCCCGCGCCTAACCCGCGCGATCGTCGGCCCGTCATGGTCTTCATCCATGGCGGAGGCTACACCAACGGCGCGACCGCCTTGCCGCTCTATTGGGGCGACGGCCTGGCGCGGCGCGGCGTGGTGGTGGTGACGATCGCTTATCGGTTGGGACCACTCGGGTTCCTGGCCCACCCTGAATTGACCGCCGAGGCGGGCTCATCAGGCAACTACGGCCTGATGGATCAGATCGCAGCCTTGAACTGGGTTCAAGAAAACATCGTCGACTACGGCGGCGATCCTGGAGCGGTCACCGTGTTCGGTCAGTCAGCGGGCGCATCGGCGATTTCGCTCCTGATGACTTCGCCGCAGGCGCATGGCCTCTTTCATCGCGCCATCGCGCAAAGCGGGGGCGTGTTTGAGCCCGTTCAACTGGCGCCACATTACCTCCTCTCCCATGCCGAGCGAGATGGACTCGCTTATGCGCGTTCCGTGGGCGCGACCGATCTCGCTACGCTGCGCGCACTGCCGGCCTCAGCGTTGTTAACCGGAACCGCGGGGCGCGTCAGCCATCCCGTGATCGAGCCCAAGGTATTGCCGCTTGCGCCTTATGACGCCTATCTGGCACGCCGCTTCATTGACGTGCCGCTGATTGTCGGCGCCAACGCCGAAGAGGCCCGCTCGCTGACGGATGTGAGCGCTGTGACGGTTCAGAATTTCAGCGACGAGATTGCGCGCACATGGGGGCCGCTGCCGACGCCTCTGATCGAGGCGTACCCCTTTAGCACGGATGAAGAGGCGCGCACGGCGCGGCTCGCGTTTGAGCGCGACCTGCGCTTCGGCTGGGACACGTGGGCGTGGGCAAGACTGCACGCCCAGGCAAGTGCGCACCCAGTCTTCTATTATCGGTTCTCGCGCGCCGCGCCGTTTCCAGACAACGGTCCCCGCGCAGGCTGGGGGGCGTCGCATTTTGCGGAGCTCTGGTACGTCTTCGATCACTTGAACCAGGAGGCGTGGGCGTGGGAGGCCGCCGATTATCGCCTCGCTAACCGCATGTCGCGGTATTGGGCAAATTTTGCCGCCACTGGCGATCCCAATAGCAGTGGGCTGCCGTTTTGGCCCGCCTTCACCGCCGCTGCGCCGAATCTGATCGACTTGAACGACCAAACGCGTGTGATCGCCGCCCCGGTCGACTCTCAGCTGCGGGTGTTCGACGGCGTCTATGACGCGGTGCGCGGGTCACCTTTCGCTGGGAATTGAGGTTTCGACGGTCGCGGTGCTGGCCCCACAGTTCGAAAGCGAGCCGCTCCCGCAACCGAGCATTGGACTTCCGCTCGTGGTCTCAAATGACGTGCTCAGCGCCGCCGGCATGACATGAGCGCAGCATTTCCGGAATATTTCTCCGCCCCGCCCGTATCTGTAACGCGCAGCGCGAGGCGATTGCGAACGCGAGAGCGTGAGGGTGGGGACAATGACGAAATCAGTAATCAAGCGCGCCTGCGTGGCGATCGCTGTCGCACTGACGGCCTCTGTTGGCGCCGCCAGCGCCGTGGCGGAGCCTCCGAGGGCTGAGTTTCATGTCTGGGGTGGCAATGAAGCGGATGACAGCGGCGCCTTCGGGCTGCGTTCTGCGGAGGCGGCTCTGTGGGCGACGGCTCAAGATCGCTTCGCTGTCCGCTACGACAACAGCCTGAGCCTCGACAACCCGACGCTGGCGCGCGCTGGCGTCGATGCCGAAGCCTACTTCCTCTCGTACTTGCATGACTTCGACGGCCGCTGGCTGGTGCAGGCGGAGGTCGGACGTCGAGATCTGCCGGGCGACTCCGAGCAGGACATTTACAAGCTTGAATTCGTCGTTTTCAACGGCGGCGCCGCCGCAAAGTTCGGCGTACAAGCTAGCCCCACAGACACGCCGTTCGGTGATTATACCGATACGGTTGTGTGGGGCATGTACAATTTCGCGGTGGGGGAGCGCTGGCGGCTGGAGCCAGCGCTTTATGTGGCGGAGACTGGCGCCGCCGGCGATCGCGAATGGCGCGTCGCGGGATATGCGGAGTACAACCCCGAAGGCGGCCGATGGCAACTTGGCGCCGGCGCTGGCTTTGGCGATATCGACAGCGATGTGTCGGGAGCTTCGGGCGAAGTGGTCAATGCCCACGCGCGTCTGACCTGGAATCTCACCGAAAACCACAGCCTGCACGCGCAGGTGCGCTACGAGGACGCTCCGTTGCAGGAGTACACCGTAGGGCTTGTCGGCTTTTCGCTGCGCTTGCCGCGCTGAGCCGTCATGAGTGTGATTGATCTTGAAGCGCCGCGTGGCGCGGCCGCCAGCGTTGCCCCAGTGACGGCCGCAAGCGGCGGCGCCGAGGCGGCGAGGGGCGTCAAGCGCCCACACCTCTTTCTGTTTGTGTTCGCGGCCTGGTTCGCCTCGCTTCTCTGGTTCCATCCGCGCATGTGGTCGCTCACCGAACTAGGCGAGGGGCCGATTGCGTTCTGGTCAATCGGCTATTTTGTAGTGTTCGCGGAGATCGCCTGGCTCTATGGTTTTTACAACATCGGCGTCGTACTCTTGGCGGCGGTCGAGCGCGCTGGTCGTCGACGGGAGGCCGCCGCGTCTGTCATAGTCACGATGGGCGTGCAGCAGCCTGATGTGGCGATCCTCTACACGACCTGCGACGATTTCGTCGAACACAGCGCGCGCTCATGCGTGACCCAGGACTATCCGAACTATCGACTCTATCTCTTGGACGATAGTCGGACCCCGGAGGCGCGCGCGCGCGTTGACGCCTTCGCGCGCCGTCATCCGGAAAAAGTGACCGTGATCCGCAGAGCGAACTGCATCGGATTCAAAGCCGGCAATCTCAACCATGCGCTGACAGCCGTGGTGCGCGAGCCGTATTTCGCGGTCGTGGACGCTGACGAGGTGCTGCCGACGGGCTTCCTTTCCGGCCTCCTGCCGCGGCTGTTGTCGCAGCCTCGTTGTGGGTTCGTGCAGGCCAATCACCGAGCCTATCCTCATGGCGATACCCAACTGGCTCGCGACTTGGGGCCGGGAATCGACATCCACTGGAAGTGGTATCAGCCGCTGCGCAATCGCTACGGCTTCGTGATGTTCCTCGGCCATGGCGCCATTTTGCGTCGCAAATGCTGGGAGGAGGTTGGCGGATTTCCCGAGATCGTAAGTGAGGATCTCGCCTATGCGATCGCGCTGCGTGAACGCGGATATTATGGCGTCTTTGCCGAGGACGTCGTGGCCGAGGAGGCATTTCCGGACACCGTTCGTGCATTCCGCGTTCGCCACGTTAAGTGGACGCGGGGCACCTGCGAGTTCCTTGTGAAGTGGGCGGCGCGGCTCGTCGCTGCTAAGCGCATCACCGCAGTCGAGAAGTTAGACATTCTCTTTCCAACCCTGAACTTGCCTTTGACATTCTTCTTCTTCCTGTTCATGGCCAACGCCGCGTTCTTATTGCCGCATTTCCTGGGAGAAATGCGGACGCTCACGCTGGTGCTCTTTGACCAAGAGTTGGCGATCCCAGTGCTAGCATTGCGCGATGGCGTTGAGCGGATTTTTGGTTTCGACTTTTTCGCTATCACGCTGATGACGATCTTGGCGCCGATCCTATGCTTCATTCTCGAGTTGGCGCGGCGGCCGCTAACGCTGGCGCGGTTCCTGGCGCACTCTACGGCGCTTTACGCGGCGCTGAGTCCACTGACCTTTGTGGCCGTGTTGGGCTATGCGCTAACGCGCAGAGCGACATTCTTGGTGACGGGCGCTGCTGCCGAGCGCCGGGATGTCGCCGCGACGGCTGGTGCGCATTTGTGGCGCGTCTTCTCGCAGACCCACCCCGACAGCAAGAGCGCACAAGGCTTCGAAGTGGCCGCAGGCGCGGCGTTTCTCGCCGCGGCGCTGGCAAGCTTTCAAGTTAGCTTCATTGGCGTTGCGTTGGGCTTCCTGCTGCTGCCGTTGATGCATCGGCTGGGTTGGGATCACCGCTGGAGTCGGCGTCTGATTTGGCTGCCCGGACTTTTCATAGCTCTAGGGGTGCTGGCCGGCGGCGCGGGAGTTTTTGGACTGCAGCCGGTGCTCTTTGGTTTCGGCTTCCACTTCTGAGGCGCCGAAAAGTATGGCGCGGCCCCGGAGGGAGTCGAACCCCCGACCGTGTCCTTAGGACGGACCCGCTCTATCCAGCTGAGCTACGGAGCCTTGCGCGCCGCCAGAGCTAGGCAAAAGCGAGCGCCCTGGCAACCGGGCGCCTCTGGACATAGGCTTGCCCCAAAGACCACAATGATCGCACGGGGTTAGGGGAGAGGGGTCCCACGATGGCGAAGTCTCACGCCAATATCTGGTCGCGGGCGGCGGCCGGGCTTACGGCGGTCTCGCATGCGCGCTCGAGCGTGTTCCGCTGGACCCTGATCATCGCGCTTGGCCTCACCTGGATCGTCGGCGGCCTCATGTTGTGGCGCGAGCAAGGCTGGTTGGAAGCGGCCTATCGCACGCTCGGCGCCTTCAGCATGTGGGACGAGTATTTCAACGCGCGCGAGCCGCTGCGCGAACTGGTGCGCTTCGCGGCGGTGGCGACGCCGGCGGTGGGCTTGCTGTTTGCGTTCTCGGCGCAACTGGGCCGCGCGATGGCGCGCATCTTCAATTTGGGCGCCTCGCACCATGTGGTGATCGCGGGCGATAGCCCGGCATCGTTGTCGCTTGCGCTCGATTGCCGGCGCAGCTGGGACTCAGTGATCCTGATCGCGCAAAACCTGCCCGAGGAAACCGCGCTTAGCCTGCGGCGCAAGGGCGTCATTGTGCTTGAGGGCGATGCGACGCAACTGGAGACGCTGCGTACGGCGCGGGCGCATCATGCCGCGCACGTGATCGCGTTCGAGCCTGACGACACGGCGAATCTGCAGATCGAAGCCGCGGTGCGGCGACTGGTCGGCAACGGCAAGCGCAATCCGCCGATTGGCGTGCATGTGGCGACGCAGTCGCCGCTGCTGCTGAAGGAAGCGCGCGAGATGCGATCGGCGCAGATGCGCACCAAGAAGGGGCCGCTCAGCATTGACCCGAAACCCTTCTCGCTTGAGGAAATGTCGGCGCGCGCGCTTCTGCAGCGCGAGAGCCAGACGTTGCTCGATCTGGCGGGCACCCTACAGCTGGACCGCGTCCACATCGTGTTCTTCGGATTCGACCGGGGCGGCGAGGCCTTCGCCGAACGCGTGCTGATGAGCTTGTGGTCGGCGCACTACCAGGCGCCGCGCATCACGGTTCTCGCGCCCGATCCCGATGTTGTTGCGGCCAGCTTCCGCGCGCGCCATCGCGAGGCGTTCGCGCACCCGCAGCTCTGGAGCGCCGATATCGCGTTCGTGGGCTTTGACTGGGCGACAACATCGGTGGGTGACGAACTGCTTGACATGGTCGAGCGCGAGCGGGGCAAACCGTCGGCGTTAGTGGTGTGCACTGGCTCCGATCCTGGCAATATTCACCTTTCACTGGCGCTTCGGCGCGCCTGCAACAATCAGCTGCGCTGGCCGGTTCCAATCTTCATGCGTGAATCCAGTCACTCGGAGTTCTCGCTGCAATATGCCAAGGGCGACGAAACCGAAGAATTGGACGCCTATTTGCAGGCCTTTGGGTCGCACCAGGTGAACGCCACGCGCTCGCGCATCATTGACGGCTGGCTCGACCGTGGCGCGGCGATCGCGCATGAGCACTACAACAAGAATTTGGGCGAGCGCGACGAGATGAGCATGCGTGAATTGCAGGCCGCGACGCGCGACTGGGCCGATGTGCTCGAAACCTATCGCGCCGCCAATCGAGCGGTTTCGGATGCGTCGATGACGAAAGTTTGGGATGCGGGCTGGCGTCCGGCGAGAAAGGGCGAGAAGGGCGACACCGCCCCAAGCGTGCCGCACGATTTGCAGAACCGGATGGCGATGCGCGAGCATGATCGCTGGGTGGCGGAACGGTTGATGGTAGGCTGGCGACCGACTGGGCCCGGCGAAAAGCGCAACAACGACCTGATGGCGCACGACAAGCTGGTGGGCTGGGACGCTCTCAACGACGCCGACAAGCATAATGACGTTGTACAAGTGCGCGCAGCGATGAACGTGGCGCGGCTCCTGCACAAAGACGGGTTCATGCGCCGGCATGCGGTCGAACCAGGGCCCGAACCCGACGCCTCGAAGACCGACTAGTCTCCGATCCGTCCGCCATCAGTGCGCGTAACGGCGATCACCGCCGAGCGCGGCCACGCGTCGCCACCCCCGGGGAAACTCGAAGGCGGGCGGGCGCCGCCAGTCCAGCGAACATTGATAAAGTCGACGCCTGCGACGTCGGCGGCGCCGGGATGCTGGATCGCGCAGAAGAAGGCGCGCTCGTCCGGCGCCATTAGCGGGCCGCAGAGTTCGGCGCCGACAGGCCCGACGAGGAAGCGCTTGATTGGCGTTGGGCCATCATTGTTCACGGGCGCGGCGAGGATGCCGTCGTTGCAGTCCGCGAACACACTGTCGCTGCCATCGGTTGCGATCCAAACGCGGTGTGCGGAATCGATGAACAGATTGTCCGGGCAGGCGAAGCGATCGCCGGTGAAGGTCTGCTCGCCGTGGAAGCGCGTGGAGATGTGAGCGGGCGCGCCGCCGCCGCGAACGGGGGTGGTCAGGCCAGTCGCGTCGGGATCGCCGGCGACGGCGAACACGTCCCAGGTGAAGTGCGTTGAAGCCGCATCCTGGCGCGCCTCGTCGATGCGCAAGATGTGGCCAGGCAAATTGCTTTGCGCCGTGTTTGACTGTTCGCTCTCGCGACGCGGGTTTCCAGGGCGTTCGAAGCCGCGCTCGCTATTGTTGGTGCAGGCGATCAGCACGGGTCCGAGACCGCGCCAGTTGGCGTCGCGCAGCGCCTCGATGTCTTCGGGGCGATCCATAGGCGTGGCGCCCAGAAGACGCGCCGCTTCGCGAACCCGCATAAGTAGATCCGCTTGGTCTCGGAAGCGGATCGAAGTTCCGGATGATCGAGCCGCTGCGTTGGCGGCTTGTGCGGTGATTGAGAGCCAGCGCCCGCGTCCATCTTCTTGGAACTGAGCGCAATAGAGTTGGCCGTCGTCGAGCAGGTCCAGGTTTGCGGCGCGGTTGTCGGGATTGAAGCGGCGGCGGGACACAAATTTGTACACATGTTCGTTGCGCTGATCGTCGCCCATGTAGACCACGACGCGACCGTCGCGCGCGAGGGCCGTGGCGGCGCACTCGTTCTTCTTGCGACCAAGCGCCGTGCGCTTCTTGGGTGTCGAGTTGGGATCGTAGGGATCGATCTCCACCACCCAGCCAAACAGCGAGGGCCCGAAGGGGTTTTCGGCGATTTGAAACTGGCGTGGGGCTAAACGGCTATTGAAGCCGGCATTGCGCGGGTAGCCGAATGAATCGGCGTCGAGGGCGTAGGCGCCTTCGTTGCGGGCGGCGCGCATTGCGTCGGCACTATCGGAGCCTACGAACGCGTAGTCGAAGTTCTCCTCAGAGGTGAGGTAGGTTCCCCAAGGGGTCAAGCCGCCGGCGCAGTTTGCAAGCGTTCCGCAGCGCACTGCGTCTGCCGGCGCGCCGCCATCGCTGCGATCATGTTCGGCGGCGTTGAAGACGGCCGAGGCGGCGGCGATCCAGGGATGGCTCGCGGCGGGGCCCGTGAATTGAACTGGTGTGAATGGCGTGATGCGCCGGTTGCGGCCTTGGCCAGGCGCGGGATTGCGCAGCGCGCGCCAGCCCTCTGTCCCGTGTTCAAGTTCGACGATGCTGACGCCCACAGAAGCGTAGCTTGCCTCGACCTGCTCTGCTGTGATGGCGTTGGGAGATTCCAACGCCGGGAACATGAGGTCAATCGAGGCATATTCATTGTTG
>CAYRHK010000008.1:0-21233 GCA_964423825.1 uncultured Terricaulis sp.
GCGTCATCGACGCCAAGCCGGACGTGTTCAATCACAATCTCGAAACCGTGCCGCGACTCTATCACTCGATCCGGCCAGGGGCGCGGTACTACCAGTCACTTCGTTTACTTGACACGACGAAGCAGCGCGACCCCCAGCAATTCACCAAATCAGGACTGATGGTGGGGTTAGGCGAAGAGCGCGATGAAGTGCTGCAGGTGATGGACGATCTGCGTGTCGCCAACGTCGATTTCCTCACCATCGGCCAATACTTGCAGCCGACCAAAAAGCACGCCGCCGTCGCGCGCTTCTGGACGCCGGACGAATTCAAGGCGTTAGAAACGATTGCTTACGCGAAGGGGTTTTTGATGGTGAGCGCCTCGCCGCTGACGCGCTCCTCGCACCACGCCGGCGAGGATTTCGCGAAGCTGAAGGCGAAGCGTGCGGCGGCGGGCTAGTGGCGCGCACGACCATCACCGCCGAACGCATATTGCCGTACTCACCCGCGGACCTTTGCCGGCTCGTCGGTGATGTGCGTGAGTATCCCCGGTTCATTCCCTACCTCATGAATTTGCGGGTCGTTCGCGATGACCCCCGTGATGGCGGCGGCTGGGAAGGCGTGGCGGAAGCGACTGTGGGTTGGAAGGCGATCCGAGAGCGCTTCGCGACCAACGTCCGCTGTGAGCCTACCAAAGGCGAGGTCGACGTGTCGTTGGTGAGCGGCCCTTTTCATGCGCTCGACAATCGTTGGCGCTTCGAGGCGCACAGCAATGGCTCGAAGGTGCGATTCTGGATCAATTATCAGTTCAAGAACCCGGTGCTCAATGCCGTCGTGACCGCCAACAAGGACAAGGTTGCATCAAGGATTATGGCTGCATTCGAAAAGGAAGCTCACCGGCGCCTCGGCAAAGGGCATCGCGTTGACAGAGCTTGAGCCGCCGCTGCATCGTCAACTACGATAAGGGACCTGCCTTGCCGCCTGACGACGTTACCGGAACCATCGCGCAGGGCCTGGAGCAGGCGCGGCGGCTGCTGCGTACAAGCCCTGCCTTGGCTCTGGAACAAGCTGACGAAGTTCTAAAGGCGGCGCCACAGCTCGCCGCCGCGCACTCCGCAAGAGGGGCCGCACTTGCCGCGCTCGCCCGCCATGAAGAAGCGGTGGCTGCCCTCTCACGCGCCACTCAACTCGATCCGGCGGCCGCTGTCTATTGGCGCGCGCTTGGCGACCAATACACCTTGCTAGAGCGCCTATCGGATGCTGATCGGGCTTATGCGCAGGCCATCCGGGCCTCGGTGAATGATCCAAGGCTCATGCAGGCGGCGCTGGCGCTGTGCGAGGGCAGGCTCGCGATCGCCGAGCGAGCGCTGCGCGAGCACCTCATGGCGCATCCAAGCGATGTCGCCGCGGTCCGCATGTTAGCTGAAGTGGGAGCCAGGCTCGGCCGGTTCGAGGACGCCGAAAAATTGTTGAAACGATGTCTCGACCTCGCGCCAGGCTTTACGGCCGCGCGCCACAACTATGCGATCGTCCTGCACCGCCAAAGCAAGGCGTCAGAAGCCTTGGTGCAGATCCAGCTTCTGCTTGAGTCCGAGCCAGACAATCCGAGCTTTAGGTTCCTGAAAGCTTCAGCTCTGACACGCGTAGGCGAATACAATCAGGCCATTGCGCTCTACGAGGACATATTGCGCAAGCATGCCAACAATCCGCGTGGCTGGCTAAGTTTGGGGCACGCACGCAAGACAGCGGGGCAGGCGCAGGCGAGCATCGAAGCCTACCTCAAGAGCATCGAAATGGAACCGCGATTTGGCGAGGCCTACTGGAGCCTCGCCAACATGAAGACGTACCGGTTCGACGACGCCTCTGTGGCGGCGATGGAAACAATGCTGGCTGGCGATTTGCGCGAAGAAGACCGGCTCCATGTCGAGTATGCCCTGGGCAAGGCCTATGAGGACCGCAGCGCCTGGCAAGCGGCCTTCAACCACTACCGCGAAGGCGCGCGCATCCGCCGATCTGCCCTCCAGTATGAGGCCGACGAAACGACACGCTTCACCGACCGACAGATCACATTCTTCTCAAAAGACCTCCTGGCCGCACACCCCGGCCAAGGCGCGACCGCGTCCGATCCCATCTTCGTTGTCGGCCTGCCGCGAGCGGGCTCCACCTTGATCGAACAGATGCTGGCAAGCCATTCAGCGATTGAAGGCACCATGGAGTTGCCCGACCTGGCCATGATGGCAAAGCGCCTCGCGGGCGGAAAATTGAGAGGGGGCGCCTACCCGGAGGTGATCGCATCCCTTGAGCCAAACTCGTTAAAGGCTCTTGGAGAAGAATATCTGACGCGGACGCGCGTGCAGCGAAAGACGAAACGACCGCTATTTATCGACAAAATGCCGAATAATTTCCAGCACATCGGCCTCATCCATCTGATGCTGCCACATGCCAAGATCATCGACGCGCGCCGACATCCGATGGCGAGCTGCTTTGGAGCCTTCAAGCAGCATTTCGCCCGCGGCCAGCCATTTAGTTACGACCTGACCGACTTGGCCCGTTACTATCTTGATTACGTCCGGCTGCTCGATCATTTCGATTGCGTGCTGCCAGGACGTGTTCTCAGAGTCCGGTACGAGCGTGTGGTAAAGGACCCAGAGGCCGAAATTCGGCGCATGCTGGCTTATTGCGGCTTGCCATTCGAGCCGGCTTGTCTTGAATTTTACTCAAATGAGCGCGCTGTGCGAACGGCGAGTTCTGAGCAGGTACGCCAGCCGATCTATGCTGACGCCGTGGATCACTGGCGGCATTTCGAGCGTTGGTTGGGGCCGCTGCGCGCCGCGCTGGGCCCGATTGTCGATGAGTACGAGCGCGCCAACTAGCGCTCGAGCGAGGGGAGTGAAGCATGAGCAAGAAGCCCGGGCGGATGGTGTGGCATGCGCTCCTATTCGCGACCACCGCGCTCAGCACGGCAGCTGCGACGCAGGCCTTGGCTCAGGAAAGCGGCGGCGTGGACGACATCGTCGTGACCGCGACGAAGCGCGAGGAAAACCTCCAGGATGTGCCGATCAGCGTGCAAGCGCTCGACGCTGAGCGCCTGGAGGAGCTCAATATCACCGACTTCGCCGACTACGCTCAACACCTGCCCACGCTCTCATATGCCGCCTCCTATGGCCCGGGTTACAATCGCCCGTTCATGCGAGGCGTCGCGAGCGGTGAGAACGGCAACCACTCCGGCTCCATGCCGAGCGTCGGCACCTACCTGGATGAACAACCGATCACCACGATCACGGGTAACCTCGACCTGCATCTCTATGATGTCGCGCGTGTCGAGGTCTTGGCTGGTCCACAGGGCACCCTCTACGGCGCAAGTTCGCAAGCCGGCACGGTGCGGATTATCACGAACCGTCCGGATGCAAGTGGCTTTTACGGCAGCTACGATTTGGAGTTGAATAGCATCCGCAATGGCGGTTTCGGCCAAGCGGTCGAGGGCTTCGTCAACATTCCAATTTCGAGCCGCACGGCTGTTCGGATCGTCGCCTGGGGCGAGCACGAAGGCGGATATATCGACAATATCAGCGGCGCCCGGTTCTTCCCAACTTCGGGCGTGCTCGACGACAATCTCGATGTCGCCGAGAATGACTACAACACCGTTGACACCTTCGGAGCGCGGATCGCGCTTGGCATCGACCTCAACGACACTTGGACCATTACGCCCCAGATCATGGGACAAACTCAGGAGTCCAACGGCGTTTTCGCGCAACAAGAGTCGGTGGGCGAGTTAGCTGTCACCCACATGTTGCCCGAGTGGAACACCGACAACTGGGTGCAAGGCGCGTTGACGATCGAGGGGGCGATCAGCAACTTCGATGTTGTCTTCGCTGCGTCTAGTCTCGATCGCGATGTGGACTCGAGCCAAGATTACGCCGACTACGGCTTCTTCTACGATACGCTGTTGGGATACGGCAGCTACTTCACCGACAACGCTTTCAATCCCATAAATCCATCGCAATTGGTTGAGGGGCGCGACAATTTTGAGCGCCAGACGTACGAGTTCCGCATCGCGTCGCCCGCCGACCAGCGCTTGCGTTTCATAGCCGGCGCCTTCTTCCAGCACGCCGAGCACCGCATCCACCAGCGTTACATCATTGACGGGTTCAACGACGCGCACGAAATCACCGGCAACGCGGACACCATTTGGCTGACTGAACAACTGCGCACCGATGAGGAAACCGCGTTGTTCGGCGAAGTCTCATTCGACATCACCGAGAGACTGACCGGCACACTTGGCGTGCGCGGCTTCCATACTGAAAACTCGCTGCGTGGCTACTTCGGGTTCAACGATACTTTTGCGGCGTTCTATGGGCTAGCGCCAGACTATCCCGGCGAGCAAACGTGCATAGGCCCGCCGGATCTGGCGAACGAACCCTGCACCAATCTCGACAAATCCACGGAAGAGGACGGCACGCTCTACCGCGCCAACCTCGAATGGCAGATTGACGACGATCGCATGATCTATGCGACCTATTCAGAGGGGTTCCGCCCCGGCGGCATCAATCGCCGCGGAACGCTGCCGCCATACAGCTCGGACTTCCTCGACAACTACGAAATCGGGTGGAAGACCGACTGGGCGAACGGCCGTCTGCGCTGGAATGGGGCGCTCTTTTATGAGGTCTGGGAAGATTTTCAGTTCGCATTCTTGGGCCTCAATGGCCTCACGGAAATTCAGAACGCGGGCGACGCCGAGATTCGAGGCGTCGAGACCGACGTGATTTGGGTTCCGGTCGACAATTTCACCCTGACCGCCGGCGCCACATGGCTCGATAGCGAACTCACGAGCGCCGACATCGCCGACACTGTGGCCGGAACCCAACTCCCGGTCGCACCGGACCTGAAGATTGATATGACCGCGCGTTACGAGTTCCAACTCGGGAACTGGCAGGCGTTTGTTCAGGGTGGCGCCTCTTATGTCGGCGACCGAAGCCTCGACATCCGCCAAACAGAATCTACGCTCATCGGCACGCTGCCATCCTACTGGCTGGTTGATTTCTCGACCGGTGTAGAACAGGGCGATTACCGGATCACCTTGTTCATCGACAACTTGCTGGACGAGCGAGCGGTGACGGGTCGATACACGGAATGCGCGATCGGCACGTGTTTTGGCGAGCGCTACGACGTTGTGGCGAGACCGATGACCGCCGGCATTAGGCTTGGGCGATCATTCTAGCTAAGAGACCGCTGAGAGCGCCAAGATGAGGGCGGCGCGAACCGTCGCCTCGCGGACGGCATCGCGACCTATGTCCCCGAAGCGATACTCTCTATGGCTCGCGGGCTCGTTGCTGCGGACACAGGCAATGTGAACAAGACCTACCGGCTTGGCCGCGCTTCCGCCCCCGGGACCCGCGATGCCGGTAACCGCGATGGCGAGGCCCGAACGTACGATGGCGACGGCGCCCTCAGCCATTGCAATGGCGATCGCCTCGCTCACCGCGCCATGGGTGACGATGAGCTCCGGCGCGATCCCAAGCAATTCGGTCTTTGCGTCGTTTGAATAGGTGACTAAGCCGCACTCGAAGGCGTCGGATGCGCCAGGAACAGCCGTCAGCGCAGCCGCTATCAGCCCGCCGGTGCAACTTTCGGCGGTGACGATGCGCAAGTCTCGAACACGGCATATCGCTAGCAACGAGTCGGCAGCCTGGAGGATGTCTGGCGAGAACATAACCACGCGATTTAGGGACGAGCGCCACGCAAAGTCCATGCTTGCCGAACGATGTGGCGCGAACTGACCGGCTCCCTTACACGATGAAGCGGGATTCGATCGCGCGCTTGCTAGGGAGAGGGCACCATGAGCACTGCGTCGGGGCAGCCGCTCGCGCAACGCGCTGCGGGGCCGTTGTTCGCACTGACCCTATTCTCGAGCGCCGCGCTCATTCTTGTGCTGCAACCGCTATTCGGGCGCATGGTGACGCCACTACTGGGCGGCAGCCCGCAAGTGTGGAACACCTCCATGGCGTTCTTCCAGGCCGCGCTACTGGCGGGCTACCTTTACGCCCATCTTGTAGCACGCCTCAGAGACCAACGTCTGCAGGCATTCGTACACGCATGCGCGCTCTTCGCGGGTTGGTTCTTCCTGCCGATCCATGTTTCGACAGCACTGGGGGAGCCGAGTTCTGACCAACCGGCATTGTGGTTGCTTGGCGTGCTCGCGCTGTCAGTTGGGGCGCCATTTGCGATCGCCAGCGCCACGGCGCCGTTGCTGCAGGCGTGGTATGCGAGCAGTGGCCGCGCAGACGCCCATGACCCGTACCACCTCTATGCTGCCTCGAACCTTGGCAGCTTCTTAGGGCTCCTCGCTTATCCAACCATTGTCGAACCGCTGCTCGGCGCCCGCGCCCAGGCAGACGCCTGGAGCGCCGGGTATGTCGCGGTTGCAGCACTGATCGTCGCCAGCGCGGCCAGCGTCGTCCGGAGCGGCGTCACAGCGCAGTCGACTAGCCACGCCCATACGAAATCTGCGTCGCCAGGTTGGCGATCGCGCTTGCTATGGGTGTTCGCCGCAGCCGTGCCCTCAGCGCTGACGCTTGGCGTGACGCTCCACATCTCCACCGACGTCGCCTCAGCGCCGATGCTCTGGGTGGTTCCGCTCGCGCTTTACCTCGCTACGTTCGTAATTGCTTTTGCACGGTTCGGTGCGGCTGTCGCGCCCTGGAGTCGTCTTCTGCAACCTCTCGCGCTGGCGTTGCTGGTCATTTCCTATTTTTGGTCTGGCAGTTGGCTCGCGTCCGTGGGCGGCATCCTGATTGGGTTCTTTTTCAGCGCCTTGGTGTGCCACCACGCCTTGGCGCAAGCGCGACCTAACGCGGATCGCCTGACCGAGTATTATTTCTTCGTGTCCCTCGGCGGCGGCGTAGGCGGCGCCTTCGCGGCGTTGGCGGCGCCGCTCATCTTCAACAATGTGTACGAGTACCCACTTGCGCTCGCCGCTGCTTGCTTGTTTCTCCCTTGGACCCACCTCGCCAGCAGCCGCGCCCATAATGGCGCCATTGCCGCATCCCTGACGATGGCGCTTGTGGCCGGACTGCTTGCGCTTCGGCTCGGAGCGCTTGAATCCATGCTCGTCGTCGGTGCGTTGGGCGCAGCAGCCGCGATGATTGGCGCTGGTTGGAGCGTCGACGGTCGCCCCGCTGTCTTGCGCTACAGTTCCCTCGGCGTATCGGCGCTGATGGGCTTGGCTGCGATTTGGATCGCCTTCAATCGCGACGCCGTCGTTCAAACTCACATCGCCGACGATGCGACGCAGATTGCTTTCGTCCCACCCTGGGGGACGATGCTCCTTGTTAGTGCATTCCTGGTCCTGGCGATGTGCATCCACGCGCTGCTACAACCACGCGAAACAGATCACGCGCGCATCGGGGACTTCGCGAACGGCGCCGGCGCGGCTGGTGCGCTGATGCTTGTTGGTCTGCCGCTCGTCGGCGCGGAACTTGACGCCCAAGCGCTTGCCGGACTGGGCGTTGCGATCTGTGCACTCGCGTTGGTGCTCAACCGCAAGCGAGCCACAACCCTCGCCTTGCTGGTTGGGACAGCCTTCGTGATCATCTTCCTTGATGATGCGCGCGGGGGACGCATCATCACTCAGCACCGGGATTTCTTTGGGGTTATCCGCACGCGCGTGTTGGAGGATCCCAGTGACCCTCGCGTGCCGCCCTTGCGCATCCTCCTGCACGGAACGACGCTCCACGGCGCCCAACTTGCCGCCCCCGGTCTCACCCGTTTGCCCTTGACCTACTACAACCCGCGCACGGCGCTCGGCGAGGCAATCTTGGCGGGGCTTTCGACAGGGGATTCCTCAAACCTTGCGCTCATAGGCCTCGGCGCGGGCTCGACTGCGTGCCTCATGCGTCCCGACGATCGCCTCACGATCTACGAAATCAGTCCCGCGGTCGTGCGTCTATCGATGGAGCCAGGCGGCGATTTCACCTTCGTACCCGAATGTGCGCCCAATGCGCAGCTGGAGCTAGGCGATGCAAGGCTACGCATCCGTGAGGCCCGGCCCGGCGCCTACGATGTCATCGTCGTGGATGCGTTTTCCTCAGATGCCATCCCAGCCCATCTGCTGACACGCGAAGCCCTGGCGCTTTACCTGGAGAAAACCTCCGAGCGGGGGATTGTCATCTTGCACCTGTCCAACCGCAATTTGGCGCTGGTTTCGGAGGCCGCGCGCGTGGCTCGTGATCTCAATGCGCCAACGCTCTATCGCGTCAGCACACGCTTCGAGGATTCCTACGCGAGCGTCTACGGCGGCTCCGGCGCAAGCGTCATGATCGTGGCCCGAAGTCCCGAAATATTATCAAGACTGCCGCTGCCCAGCGGGGAGTGGCGTGCGTTCGCGCCGCCACCGGGCCGGGGCTGGAGCGACGACTACGTCAACATCGCGCGCGCGCTCTGGGAAAATCTCAGCGGCGTCGAGGAATGCCGCATCTATCCCTATCTCGAAAAGTGCCAAGTCGAGAGAGCGCCTGAGGCGCCATAAACCGCTCTTGGTTCATTCTTGCAGGAACTTGCTCACCGTCGCGGTGGCGATGGCCGCAAGCCCTTCTTCACGGCCCAAAAAGCCCATCCTCTCGGTTGTGGTTGCCTTAACGCTGACCGCTGAGTGCGGTAGCCCCAGCACCTCGGCTGTGCGCGCGCGCATCGCCTCACGATAGGGAGACACCCGCGGCGCCTCACACATGATCGTGACATCTACGTGCGTCAGTTGCGCCTGCGCCTTGCCGAGCAACCCGTGGGCGTGGCGAAGGAAGGTTTCGGAATCAGCCGCTTTCCAAGTTGCATCGCTCGGCGGAAAATGCGCGCCAATATCACCAGCGCCAATCGCGCCCAGCATCGCATCAACGAGCGCGTGCCAAGCGGCGTCAGCGTCCGAGTGACCGACGAGTCCGCGCCCGTGGGCGATACGCACTCCGCACAACGTCACGTACTCGCCTGGGCCGAAGCGGTGGGCATCCACACCGTTGCCAACACAGACAATGCGCTCTCCCATGACCCGCGCCACCATGTCGATATCTCCAGGATAAGTGATCTTCATCAACCGCGGATCGCCATCGATGAAGTGGACAGCAACCCCGACTGCCCGCACGACAGCGAGATCATCGGCAAAGCTAACATCGGTCGGCACGCGCTCGTAGGCGTCCCGCAATACTGCCGCGACGAAAGCTTGGGGCGTCTGCACTTGGAACAGTCCGTCGCGCGGCACCGCCTCGCCGTCAGCGCGTGCCAGCGCGTCGGCGATGCGCATCGCCGGCGCCGCCGCCTGAGCGCCGAGCTCAATTTCTCGCAACAACTGTCCAACCAAAGGGGCCCGCAATCCCGGCCGTGCGGCGTCATGTACCAAGATCACATCATCATCACCCACGCGCGCGAGCGCCGCCCGGACCGACGCCGTTCGAGTGGCGCCGCCAAGCACGACGGTGGCCGGCGTCCCGGCGAGGGCAAATTCCGCGGCCTCTCGCTGCACGGGATCAACCGCAACGACCACCTGGCCGGCGCCCGCACGAACCATCGCCTCCACCGACCAGCGCACAACTGGCGCGCCGTGCAGCATTTGGAACTGCTTCGGGTCACCCCCATGCCGCGCCCCGCGCCCTGCAGCTACAATGATCGCGCTCCACGCCACAAACAGGGATCCTTCTTGCTGCATCGCAGCATTGCCTCTTGGCGCCTGTTTTTTAGGCGCCATACTCGCGCCCATGGGCACCAAGAACGCGCCTCATAGCGCCGCGCCGAAGCGTGGTCGAGCCACCCCCGCCGCGCCAACCGCGGAGGAGTGGCTTGACGGCCTGCCTGAGCCCGCTCTCGGCGTGAACAGCGCGGGTCGAGTTTGCCTCGCCAACGCGGCAGCCCGTGAATTGTTCGCTACCCGTGGAGGCATCGCGCCAGGCCGCACCATCGCTGACCTTCTTGGCGATCGATCGCTTTTTTTGGATATTGTGGAGCGACTTCGTCGTGACGGCGGCGTCATCGAAACTGACGCCATTGTTCCGGCGTTGCCTCACGCGCGGATTGCCATAACTGCGACCGGCCTGGGCGATGCGCAACACGTTGCGCTGATCGTGCGTCGCACACAAAATGCCCGGGGCGATGAATCTTCCCGCACCCGCGCGATGCGCACATTCTCGCATGAAATTCGCAACCCACTCGCCGGCATCCGAGCAGCTGCGCAGCTCATCAGCCGAGATGCAACCCCAGATCAGACGCAACTCGCCTCGCTAATCTGCGCAGAGGTCGATCGCCTTCACCGTCTCACCGAGCGTTTCGATCCGCTGGCGAGCGACGAGCCGCTGCGACTGCGTACCCTCAACGTTCATGAGCCCTTAGCGCACGTACGCAAATTGGTCAGTTCAATCGCGCCCAACGTGCGCGTAGTCGAGCGGTACGACCCCAGCCTCCCGCCGATCCGCGGTGATGTCGACCAACTCGTTCAAGCCTTCTTGAACATCGCTAAGAATGCCCTCGACGCCTTAGTCAACCAACCAGAACCGCAACTGATCATCGCAACTGCCTTTCGCCCCGGCATACGCGTAAAATCTGCCGATACCACAACCGCGCGTCCCCAACTGGAAGTCAGCTTCATCGACAATGGCCCCGGCGTCGCCCCGGAAGTGTCAGGACGAATATTCGAGGCGTTCGTGACAACGAAGCAGTCAGGCATCGGGCTGGGGCTCTCAATCGCATCGGCGATCGCTACGCGCCACGGAGGCGCCCTCGAGGCAGATAGCGTGCCGAAGCGTACAGAATTCCGCATGACCTTGCCGATCGAGCAAGAGCGCACCCAATGACGCTAACAATCTTGTTGGCTGACGACGACGCATCGTTGCGGTTCGTGTTATCGCAAGCCCTCGCCAAGGAGGGTTACGCGGTCCAGGCCACAAACAACGCTGCAACGCTCACCAAATGGGTGCAGGAAGGCAAGGGTGATCTGATCCTGAGCGACATCTACATGGGTGAAGCGAACCTCTTTGACGCGTTGCCAAGCATGCGGACCTCGCGAGGCAACGTGCCCATTATCGTCATGAGCGCACAATCCACCGTGACCACGGCCCTTTCTGCGGCAAGCGCCGGCGTTTATGAGTATCTACCCAAGCCTTTCGATCTCGACCATCTGTTTGCCCTCATTCGCAAGGCGTTAGCAGGCGGCCCTGACGCCCACACCCGCGCCAAGGCGTATCACGCTGAGCGAGACGAACGTCTGCCGCTCATTGGCCGCTCGCCTGCAATGCAAGAAGTATTTCGCATTCTAGCACGTGTGGCCACGCTCAACCTACCAGTTCTGATCAGTGGCGAGGCTGGTGTGGGCAAGCAAAGAGTAGCGCGCACACTCCACGATCACGGCAAGCGCCCAACAGAACCATTCCTCCAAATTCGACTGGCAGGCGCCAACTCACAAGCCCTCGATCGATCTTTTGACGCACTCGCCGCCGCCGCCGGCGGTTCCATCTTCCTCGACGACATCGACGAACTCAGTCTGGACACACAGCGGCGGCTCGCAACCTGGCTGCAGAATGAAGACCTTCCACGCCCGCGCTTTATCGCCGCCGCCCGCCGCGACCTCGCGAGCGCCAGTCTGGAGGGGAGTTTCTTGCCGGACCTATTCTACCGGCTCAATGTTGTGACCATCCGAATCCCGCCATTGCGAGAACGTCGAGAAGACATCGCGGACTTGTCGCGTGCACTTCTTGTCCGGGCCAGACGCGATGGCCTCCCAGAGAAAGCCTTGAGCCCTGAGGCCACAGCCCTACTTGAGCAGTACATGTTTCCGGGCAATGTACGCGAACTCGACAATCTTCTGCGCCGCGCCGCCGCCCTGACCCCAGGACCACTGATCAACGTCAGCGACATCGGAGATCTCAGTGCATCTCATAACGCGAACGACCTCGAAGCCGATGTCGAAAACGCTTTGAACCGATGGACTGAGTATGCGTTGAGCGAGGACGCCGCAGTTAACCACATCTACGAAAGAGCCATGACCATCGTCGAGCGACCTCTAATCGTGAGGACCCTTGAGGCCTGTCGCGGAAACCAACTGAAGGCTGCCCACATCCTCGGGGTCAACCGAAACACCCTACGCAAGAAGATGCAGCTGCTAGGGCTCACAGCTGGAAGAACCAATTGACGATCACGTGCTCCTAGTTCAACACCATGTTGCCATTGCGCAACATGGGATGTGACAATGCTGCAAAAGGCAGCGCCAGAAGCGCCCTCCGTCCTTAGCGACCGCCCGCGTGGCCGCAGCGCGGTGGCGTTTGCCGTCGGTTTCGGAGTCGCATCAGCCCTCACCGCCGGCGCCACCATCACCCTCCTGTTGGGGGAGGGGTTGGCCGGCAGCGCCAGCGGCCTCATTCGGGCCATGCTCTTCTCCAGCATCGCGATTTCAGCCGGCCTGCTTGGGATTTTCGCCCACCGCATGATGCGTATCGCCAAAGCCTGGCGCTCCGCCGCGACCGGCGCTCGTTTGCACCTGCGGTTTGTGACCCTGTTTGGGTTAGCCGCACTCGCACCCGCCATCATCGTAGCGGCGTTCTTGGGGTTCACGTTCAGCCAAGGCGTCGACCGCTGGTTCAGCGACCGCGTAGAAAGCACCATTGAAAATGCGGCGCTCGTCGGGCGCGCTTACGTTGACCTGGCCTCCGGGGGTTTGAGCGGCGAGGTCGAGGCCATGGGTGTAGACCTCAACTTGGCGCAGCCAGGCTTGATCAGCGATCGTGCTCGCTATCTCGAGTTCCTTGAGGCCCAGGCCCAGAGGCGCGCGCTTTCTGCGGCTTATGTCATCGATTCCCGCGGGACAGCCCTCGCTCAAACATCGCAGCCACGGGAACCAATTATCCAGACCCCTGCGTCCGACGCATTCGCCGCAGCCAATGAGGGTGACGTGTTCGTCGCGTTCGACGACATGCACGATCGTGTCGTGGCGCTCTACAGGCTGGAGGCATACCCCGACGCTTACTTGATCGTGAGCCGCGATGTGGAGGCAGGCCTCCTGGCTCAGTTGCGTGCTTTCCGCGGATCGGTTGCAGACTATCGCTCCGCAAGGCTGCAACAGGGTGCGCTACGGTTCCAATTCGGCCTCGCATATCTCTCGACGGCCGTCTTGGTGTTGCTCGGCGCCGGCTGGGTAGGGCTGAATAGCGCCACGCGCATTGCCGCACCCATCGGCCGTTTGGTGGACGCAGCGCGGCGAGTCGCGTCTGGCGACCTCAAGGCGCGCGTGCCGATCGATGAAGAACGCGACGAGATAGACGCCCTGGCCAATGCGTTCAATCGCATGACCTCGCAATTGGATGCCCAGCGACGAGAACTCGTCGAGGCGCAAGAAGAGGCCGAATCCCGACGGCGCTTCATTGAGGCGGTTTTGGGTGGCGTGAGCGCAGGTGTCATGGGGTTGGACCGCGACGGACGTATTACCGCTGTGAACCGCTCTGCCGCGGCCCTGTTGGAACGCCAGGAGTCCGAACTCGTCGGAAGGCGCTTGGTCAGCGTTGCCCCTGAATTCGCCGAGTTGCTCAACCAGCCCACACCAGCGGGCGAGACTTTGCCGCAGCGCGTGGACCTAACCCACGATGGAGGCGCGTTCAATCTGAGTGTCCGCATGAGCCCCGAAGCCGAGGGCGGCCTGGTGCTCACGTTTGACGACATGACCAAGTTGATCTCCGCCCAGCGCCAAGAGGCCTGGAAGGACGTCGCCAGACGCATCGCGCATGAAATCAAGAATCCCCTTACCCCGATTCAGCTCTCCGCCGAACGGCTGCGCCGCAAGTACAGCGAGGAAATAACCTCAGACCCCGATACTTTCCTCAAGTGCACCGACACGATCTTACGCCAAGTCGCTGACATCGGACGTATGGTGGACGAGTTCTCCTCGTTCGCGCGCATGCCCACGCCAATTATGTCGTTCGCCGACATGAGCGACGTAGCTCGTTCAACCGTCTTCGGGCAGCGCTTGGCTTTTCCGGACATTCGCATCGAGGCGCAAGGCGTGGACGCCCCGATCGGTCTCGTCGTCGACGAGCGGTTGCTTTCGCAAGCGCTCTTGAACTTGATCAAGAATGCCGCCGAAAGTGTCCAGGCGCGCCGCGCGCGCGACGGCGAACCGAAGGACGGCTTCGTCCTATTGCGACTTCGTGACCTCGACTTCGGCGTCCAATTCGAAGTGATCGACAATGGACTTGGCTTCCCCGACAAGGACCGCGACAGGTTGATCGAACCCTATGTGACCACGCGGATCAAAGGCGCGGGGCTCGGCTTGGCGATTGTCGCACGCATTGTTGAAGATCACGGGGGGCTCATCGAGCTGGACGACGCGCCGGGCCCAGGCCCAGGCGCTGTCGTTCGATTTGTCTTGCCAAAGCGCGGCGAGGATCGTGACGCCGCATCAGAAACAGGCCCAGGAGCACCCAACCGATGACTGACATTCTGATCATCGACGACGAAGCCGATATCCGCGATCTCGTTAGCGGAATCCTTGAAGACGACGGCCACTCCGTACGTGCAGCGCGCGACAGTGACGAGGCGCTGGAGGCGCTGCGCAAACGCACGCCGTCGCTGGTCGTGCTCGACGTTTGGCTGCAAGGGAGCCGCATTGATGGCCTGGAGCTACTGGCGATGTTCAAGGAGATAGACGCCAGCATGCCCGTGGTCGTGATCTCCGGGCACGGCACCATCGAAACGGCGGTCACCGCCATCCGCAAAGGCGCCTATGATTTCGTGGAGAAGCCCTTCACGGCCGATCGCCTATTGTTGGTCGTGCAACGCGCGCTCGAAGCTGCACGCCTTAAACGAGAGAATACTGCTTTGCGCGCCCGTTCCGCGGCTGGAGACGAACTCATTGGCTCCTCTCCCGTGATGTCAGCGCTACGCAGCGCTATAGATCGGGTCGCCCAAACCAACTCGCGAGTCTTAATCACCGGCCCAGCTGGCGCGGGCAAGGAGTTGGTTGCGCGCCTTCTTCACGAGCGCAGCCCCCGTTCATACGGCCCATTCGTTGCGATCAACGCAGCCTCTATCGCGCCTGATCGGATGGAAAGCGAGATCTTCGGGGAGGAGGGACCTGAGGGCCGCCCCCGAAAAATCGGCGTTTTCGAGCAGGCGCACGCGGGCACCCTATTTCTGGACGAGGTCGGCGATATGCCGATAGAAACACAGTCCAAGATTCTCCGCGTTCTCGTCGATCAGCGGTTCCGCCGTTTGAACGGCAGCACTGACGTACAAGTAAATGTTCGCGTGGTCTCGTCCACCTCTCGCGACCTTGGCGCTGACATTGAAGAGCACCGCTTCCGGGAAGATTTGTACCATCGGCTCAACGTCGTACCCCTGCGCGCGCCGAGTTTGGCGGAACGGCGCGAGGACATCCCAGAACTCGCCGGATATTTCGTGGGCCGCCTCGCCGGCATGTCTGGCGTACCCGCACGCCAAATTGGTGAGGACGCGCTGGCGGCGCTGCAGGCGGCAGACTGGCCTGGCAATGTGCGCCAGCTGCGCAACGTCATCGAGCGCATTCTTATTCTCGCCACGGGTGATCCTGCGATGCCGGTCACGGTAGATTCATTGCCCGCCGAAGCGTGGCCCTCAGCGGGCTTCTCGAAACACGATGGGCTGCAACAGGTCATCGGCCTACCGCTTCGCGACGCCCGAGAACGATTTGAGCGTGAGTACCTAAACGTCCAGATAACGCGGTTCGGAGGCAATATTTCACGGACCGCGGCATTCATCGGCATGGAGCGCTCCGCACTGCACCGAAAATTGAAATCCCTGGGCGTTGAAGCACCTGGACGCGGTGGCCAAGACGGCGAATGAGGATCGCATACGTCAATGGCCGCTATGTGCCCCTCACCAGAGCAGCGGTCTCGGTCCTGGACCGTGGCTTCCAGTTCGGCGACGCAATCTACGAAGTTTGGGGGGTGCGCCGGGGCGCGCTGCTGGACACCGAAGGCCACCTGGAGAGGCTATCGAGATCATTGGCGGCGCTTCGTATAGCCCCCCCAATGCCGTCAAGCGCGCTACTGACTGTGCTGGGGGAAACCAAGCGCCGCAATCGCGTCAGCAATGGTTTGGTGTATCTTCAGATCAGCCGAGGCGCGCCTGCGGAGCGCGACCACGCATTTCCACCGCACAACGTGACGACAACCGTTGTCGTGACCGCCAAGAACTTGGATCAACGCACCCAACGCCAACGCCGCGAAACCGGTATTCGCGTGATCACTGTGCCGGAAATGCGCTGGGCGCGCCGCGACATTAAGTCAGTAAATTTGTTGCCTAACGTCTTGGCGCGACAAGCCGCAAAAGAGGCCGGTGCGTTCGAAGCCTGGTTCGTCGACGAGACCGGCGCAATCACCGAGGGCACCGCGTCCAACGCATGGATAGTCGACCACGAAGGCATTCTACGCACACGCGCGCTCTCCAATCAAATCTTGCACGGCGTCACCCGCGCCGCGCTTCTGCGCCTGGCGCAGGACCGCCAACTACCGATCGTGGAGCGCGCTTTTTCAGTCGAAGAGGTGAAAGCAGCCCGGGAAGCATTTATTAGTTCCGCCACAAATCCAGCCGTGCCGGTGACGTCCATCGACGGCGCCATTATCGGCGACGGCAACCCCGGCCCCGTCGCGGCGGCCCTGTACGCGGCCTATTTGGAAGTGAAGGCATAAGGTGTTTGGACCACGACGGTTGGCGCCGCCCCTCGTAGGTCTTATACAGCCCGCGAGCCGCACGCTTCCGATGCGGCTGAACAGGCATGGGGTCAACCATGGAAAAAAAACAAAACCTCCAAGACACCTTCTTGAATGCTGTCCGCAAGGCCAAGACGCCGTTGACGATATTCCTCGTCAATGGTGTGAAACTTCAGGGTATCGTCACCTGGTTCGATAACTTCTGCGTGCTGCTCCGGCGGGATGGCCAGGTGCAGTTGGTGTATAAACACGCGATATCGACGATCATGCCGGGAGCACCCGTGCAACTCTACGAAATCGAAAAAGCCGAAGATGAAGCCGACGGCGATTGAACCGCCGCCACGGGATTTGAACCGAGCGGTCGTCTTGCGGCCGGTGTTGGGCGGTCAAGAACAGATCCGCGCAAATGCAGCGCGTCTCGAGGAGGCGATCGGGCTCTCGCTCGCACTAGGCCTTGACGTGGCGAATGCGCGCCTCGCACCCGTGCGCCAGATTAGTCCGCGCACTTTCTTGGGAGCAGGCCGAGTCGCTGAAATCAAGGAACAATCCGAGCAACTCGGTGCGGGCGTGATCGTCATCGACGGCGCTCTCACGCCTGTGCAGCAGCGCAATCTTGAAACCGACATCGGCGCCAAAGTGATAGATCGCACGGGATTGATCCTCGAGATTTTCGGCCTGCGCGCCCAAACCAAAGAGGGCAAACTTCAGGTCGAACTGGCGCGCCAAGCCTATGAACGTTCGCGTCTGGTACGCACATGGACGCACTTGGAGCGGCAACGCGGCGGCTTGGGAAAGACCGGCGGCCCTGGCGAAACGCAAATCGAGTTGGACCGCCGCATCATCGCTGATCGCATCGTGCGCCTTAAGCGCGACCTCGACGAAGTTCGTCGCACGCGCGGGCTGCAGCGTCGAGCGCGGGCGCGCGCGGGACTGCCGGCCGTGGTGCTCGTCGGCTACACCAACGCAGGTAAATCGACGCTCTTCAACCGACTGACCAAAGCGGGCGTTTTGGCCAAGGACATGTTGTTCGCTACGCTCGATCCCACGGCGCGGCAAGTGAAGTTGCCGAGCGGGCGCACCGTGATCATGAGCGACACTGTCGGGTTCATCTCGGATCTGCCGCATGAATTGGTGGAAGCATTTCGTGCAACTCTGGAGGCGGTCATTGAAGCCGACCTCATCGTGCACGTGCGCGATATCGCCCATGGCGAGAGCGAGCAGCAACGCGTCGATGTCATGGCGGTCCTAGCGCAATTGGCTAAAGAAGCGCAGAGCCGCCAGCCCCCGGTGCTTGAGGTCTGGAACAAGATCGACCTGCTTGACGAGGAAACCCGCCAATCGCGCTTGCGCCGCGCGCAGACCGCCGAAACTCATGCCATGAGTGCGCCCGTGGCCCTATCGGCGGCAACAGGCGAGGGCGTCGAACGGCTGCTCGATGCCATCGACCGAGCGGCATTCTCTGCTACACGCGTCGTGACAATCACGCTCGGGCCCGACCAAGGCAAAGTACGCGCACAAATCGCGGCGAGCGGACGCATCCTCGATGAAAGCACGGCCTCTGACGGCACGATGACCATCAGCGCGGAATTGCTCGTCGCGGACGCCGGCCGGTTTGTCACCGCGTCAATAACCGACGAACCGCTCACACCGGCCGCGGAGTAACTTTCGACGCAAGTCGCGCCATAACGTCAGATGCGAAAATGGACAGCGTATCGTCGCGCGCGCCCATGATCAGGATGCGGTCGCCGGGCTCCGCCAATTCAAGCATCTTGTCGCCGCAGGCTTCGCGTTCGGCTAACGCCAGAGCCTGCAGGCCGCGCGCGCGAATACCAGCGGCAATGTGTTCGCTGGAGACGCTGCGATCTGTGGTGCCGCCGAAATAGACGGGGTCCGGCATGATCAGAACATCATCGGGTCCCATGGTTTCCGCAAAGCAGGCGATGAACTCGTTGCGCATGAGCTTCAGTGGCCCGAAGCCATGGGGCTGAAACATGATGAGCAGGCGCCCTGGAGAGGCATGCAACGTCTTCAACGTCGCGGCTATCTTATCAGGGTTGTGGGCGAAGTCGTCGATTATGGTGACGCCTGCAGCGGTTCCAACCACATCGAGGCGGCGTTTGACGCCAGCGAAGCCTTCCAGCGCCTCGCAGGCGTCAGTAAGGGGAATCGCCAGCGCGCGCGCGGCCGCGATCGCGGCCAGCGCGTTGGCGATGTTGTGTTCGCCAGGCACGGCGAGATGCACCGTCGCGGTTTCGCCGGTTGATTTCTCCCGCACTTCGAAACGCGCGCCGTCGGCGAGCAACTCGATGTTCTCGGCGGCGATGTCGGCGAGCCGCGAGCGCAGTGAATAGCTCAGCGTACGCTTGGGCGCCTTGAGCAGCAGGGCGGCGGTTTCTTCATTGTCCAGGTTCAGCACTGCGATCTCAGCGCGCGCGACGAAGCCCATGAACAACTCCCGCAACTCATCCATGCCTTTGTGGTCGAGCGCGATGTTGTTCACGATGGCGACGGTGGGCTCGTAGCGGGCGATGGAGCCGTCGCTTTCGTCCACTTCGCTCAGGAAGATGTCGCCGCCGCCCACCAGCGCCGAGGCGAACAGGGCGTCTGGCGTCGCGAAATTCTTCATCACCGCGCCGTTCATCACCGTGGGGTCGCGGCCGGCGGTGTGGAGGATCCATGCCAACATCGCCGTCGTCGTCGACTTGCCGCTGGTGCCGGCGACGCCGACCCGGACTTTGCTGGCGTTGAACAACTGCGCCAGCAGCTCCGGACGCTTGATGTCTTCCGCGCCGAGGCGTTTGGCCGCCACCACATCCGCCACGGTGTCTTCAACCGCCGCCGAGCGCACCAAGGTTTGCTCGGCGCTGACCAAGCCGCTGCCGTCCTGTGGATAAAGCGCGATGCCGCGAGCGCGGAGGTACTCAAATTTCGGCGCCAGCCGGCCCTGGTCGAGGGCCCGGTCAGAGCCCGAGACGGTCGCGCCGCGCCCGCGCACAATCAGCGCCAGCGGCAGCATGCCGGAGCCGCCGATGCCGGAGAAGAAATAGGATTTGGCCTCGCTCATCGGCGGCGGTTAGAAGACAAAACCGGGTCGTCGGCAAGGACCACATCATCGTGGCAAAGCGCGTTCGCATTGGAGTGGTGGCGCCGGGTACGCGGATTGACCCGGATCTCGCCGCGCGCGTGCAACGTTTCGCCGCCGACAGTTTCCTCGATCTCGCGCCCGAGATCGTTGTGCATCCGCAGTGTTTTTTGTCAGCGGGGCATTTCGCCGGCGACGATGCGGCCCGCGCCGATGCGTTCGTCGAATACGCCAACGACCCTACATTGGACGCGATCTGGTTCGCGCGCGGCGGCTATGGCGCCTGCCGGATGGCGGAGGCGGCGCTGGCGCGCTTGACCGACGCCGCGCGGGCGAAATCGTATCTTGGCTACAGCGACGCGGGCGCACTGCTGGGCGGCCTCTATGCGCGCGGGTACACGAACGTCGCGCACGGGCCGATGGTGGTCGACATGATCCGCGAAGGCGGGCAGGCGGCGATCAAGCGCGCGCTCGATTGGCTTGTCGCCCGCGCGCCGGAATCGCGCGAGGTCGCCTCGATGTTCGACGGCAAGACCGCCGCCTTCAACATCATGGTGCTGTCCTCGATCCTGGGCACTTCGCTCGAACCGGATTTGTCGGGCCATGTGCTAATGCTCGAAGACGTGGGCGAATATCTCTACCGCATCGATCGGGCGCTGTTTCACATCACCTCGTCGCCAAACATTCGGCGCGTCAAAGGCATCAAGCTTGGTCGACTCTGCGACGTGCCCGAAAACGACAAACCGTTCGGCGCGACCGAAGAGGAGATCGCCAAATATTGGTGCGCACACGCCGGGATCGCATATCTGGGCCGTGCCGATATCGGGCATGACGTGGGGAACAAGGTGGTGCCGTTTGGGGCGGGGCGGCACTAGGGCCTAGCTGCGAGGACGTGCACGCGTTGCGGATGGCGGAGGTTGTCGACGCCAACCGTCAGCTTGGTTGCCGGCGCCAATCCCTCAAACCGCAGGATTACCTCGCCCGAACTCTGCGTAATCGCCAAGGTACCGCTGGGTGTCGCGAGAATGCCGGAAAACACCGGCGTCCCTTCCAAATCAGACCCGGCCTCAACCTTAATACAAACTTCGCCATCGACCTCGGCAATCGTGCCAACCGCAATCACGCGGTCAGTCCGTCGAATGTAAGGTGGAGCGCGCCAATACGTATCGGGGACTTCTTCTGGTGTTAGCTCCGCCTCCGCGTCGTGGATGTAGAAGCATGGGTGATCGAGATATCGCTGGACCGCGGGCATTGCTTTATTCTCGCTCCACCTTTTTCGCCTCCGCCCACAACGCTTCCATCTCATCCAGCGGCTGCGGGCCGGTGCGGCCTTGCTCGTGCAGGCGTTGCTCGATGTAGCCGAAGCGTTTCGTGAATTTGGCGTTGGCGCGGCGCAGCGCGTCCTCGGGGTCGACGTTGAGCTTGCGCGCGAGGTTCGCCATCACGAACAGGATGTCGCCCATCT
>CAYRHK010000009.1:0-21069 GCA_964423825.1 uncultured Terricaulis sp.
CGAAGCGGCGATGAGCGGTTCGTTGCTGGCCGGCAGCGAAGAAGCGCCGGGCGAAATCCAGCTCTATCAAGGGCGTTCGTACAAGACCTATCGCTGCATGGGTTCGCTGGGCGCTATGGCGCGCGGGTCGGCCGATCGCTAGTTCCAGAAGGAAGTGACCGATCAGATGAAATTGGTGCCGGAAGGCATCGAGGGCCGCGTCCCGTTCAAGGGGCCCGTCGCGAATATCCTCCACCAATTAGTGGGCGGCTTGCGCGCGGCGATGGGGTATGTCGGCGCCAAGGATTTGGGCGAGATGCGCGCCAAGGCGCGGTTTGTGAAGATATCTTCGGCGGGCTTGCGCGAAAGCCATGTGCACGACGTGGCAATCACGCGCGAGGCGCCGAACTATCCTCTGGGGAGCTGATCTATGAGCGGCGCCGGAAACTTCATCCAGATCACGCCGGTGATGTGGGTTCCCGATCTTGATGCCGCTCTCGCGTTCTTTACCGATCTCCTAGGTTTTCGCATCGTGTTCAAGGCCGGCGGCTACGCCTATGTCGAGCGCGAGACAGTGGCTGTGCGTATCATGGATCGCACGATCTATTGTGATGTCGCCCCCGGAGATCGCCGCTTCGCGCACTACATCGATGTCCGCGACGTGGATGCGCTTTACGCAGAACTAAAGCCGAAGTTGGATCGGTTGCCGCACGGCGACGTGCACGGGCCTGCAAATAAGCCCTACGGCCAGCGCGAGTTGTGCATCCTGGCGCCTGACGGCGACTTGGTCGTGTTCGGCCAAGCGATCGCCGGCTAGAGCTTCAGCGGGCTGAAGTCGGTATTGCGATCGTAATAGTCCTCATGCTCTGCGCGTTTGAGGAAGGCCACGATGCGGTAGGTGATCGGCAGGAATGCAATCTCCACAAGCGTCTTGGCCACGAATTGCGAGAGCGTGAGTTGCCACACCAGCGAATCCGGCATGATCCCGGAGCCCAGGAACGCCAGCGGATAGAAGATCGCGCTGTCGACAGCTTCTCCGGCCATTGTTGATGCAACGAAGCGTCCGCCCATGAAACGTCCATTGGTCCAGACCTTCATCTTCGCGAGCACGAATGAGTTGACGAACTCGCCGCAGAAATACGCTGCCATCGACGCCGAGACGATGCGCCAGGTGTTGCCGAAGGCGATCTCGTAGACGCCCTGGTTCGGCCAATTCGGCGCTGGAGGCAATGCCACAATGATCGACGCCATCAACGCGGCGAAACCGAGCGCGCCGAAGCCTGCCCAGATCACGCGTCGCGCGCGCGCATAGCCGTACACTTCGGTGAGCACGTCGCCGAAAATGTATGAGATCGGGAAGAACAGAACGCCGGCGCCGAAAACGATGGGTCCGGTCAGCGGCAACTCTATCTGCGCCGCCTTGGCGGGGCCGATCAGGTTGGAGCACAACAATACGGCGACAAACGCCGCCATCACGAACTCGAAATACTTGTAAGTTCGCGCGGGTGGCGTGCTCGGCGGCGGTTGGTCGCTCATCGGGGCTCCTCCGCGCCATAGACAGCGCGGCGTCGCCGTGGTCAACCCGCTCTCGCCTTGAGTAGAGTCTAGCCCATGCGCCCCGGCGCCCGTTGCCAAGCCGCCATCGAGATATTGTCGTCGCTTGAGACCCAGCGTCGTCCCGCCGCCGATGCGGTGAAAGATTGGATGCTGTCGCATCGTTTCGCGGGATCGAAGGATCGCGCCGAGATCGGCGATCTCGTGTTCGGCGCGCTGCGTTGGAAGCAATCCAGCGCCTGGCGCATGAACGAGGATACGCCGCGTGCATGGGTTTGGGGCGCACTACGTTGGGGATTCGGCTGGAGCGCCGAACGCATTGAGCAATCCACCCACGACGACCCCCACGCGCCATCGCCGCCCACTGAGGCGGAGCGCCTCGCGCTTGCATGCGACAACATTGCCTCCGCGCCGGCTTGGGTGCGGGGTGACTATCCGGAGTGGCTGGAGGCGAGCTTTGCGCGCGCATTCGGCGAGGCGCGCGCGGAAGAGGGGGCGGCGCTCGCGGGCCCGGCGTCTCTGGACCTTCGCACAAATACGCTGAAGACCACGCGCGAGAAGTTGATCGCGGCGTTGGCGGAAAGCCCGAAGCTCACCGAGGCACCGCAGCCTGCGCCTTACGCGCCCGACGGCGTGCGCATCCCTTGGTCGCAGGGGAGAACGTTTCCGTGGGCCGCTGAACAAGCCTTCGTCAAAGGCTGGTTCGAAGTCCAAGACGAGGGCAGTCAACTGGCGGCGCGGCTCTGCGGGGCGGCGCCCGGCATGCAAGTGGCGGACGTCTGCGCGGGCGGCGGCGGTAAAACCATGGCGCTTGCCGCGTTCATGCAGAACAAGGGCCAGATCTTCGCCTACGATGTCGATGGCCCGCGTCTCGCGCCTCTAAAAGAGCGCCTCGATCGCGGCGGCGTGCGCAATGTGCAAATTCGTGCGCCGGCGCGCACGCGCGATGTGCTCGACGACCTCAAGGGCCGCATGGATGTGGTGCTGGTCGATGCCCCGTGTACCGGCTCCGGCACGTGGCGACGCGCGCCCGACTCCAAATGGCGCCTGCGCCCCAATGCGCTTTCGAGACGCCTGGAGGAACAGCGACAAGCCCTCGCTATGGCGGCGCCGCTTGTGAAGCCTGGCGGGCGCCTTGTCTACGTCACGTGTTCAGTGCTGCCCGAGGAAAACGAGGATCAGGTTGCGGCGTTCGTCGAAGCCAATGAAGCGTTTGCGCCCGTCGTGTTGCCGAACCTGGCGCCCTCCCTCCCGCGGGGGCATGCGATTCAAATGACGCCTCGCAACACGGGTTGCGACGGCTTCTTCGTTGCAGCGTTGGAGCGGCGCGCCTGATCGGCGATGTCGCCGTGGCTGGGTGCGGCGTGGCCGGACTGGCCTGCGCGATCCTGCTGCGTGCACGCGGCGCACGCGTTGTCATCTACGACAAACTCGCGTCGCCAGCGCCGATCGGTTCTGGTCTTATCTTGCAGCCGGTGGGCATGCGCGTGCTTGACGCCATGGGCCTGGGCGCACGCGTGCGCGGCCTCGGCGCAACCATTGAACGCCTCTACGGCTTGAGCGACGCGCGCGTGGTGCTCGACGTGCGCTATGATGCGTTGGGCGCCGATGCAGCCCGAGGTATCTCGGTCCACCGCGGCGCCTTGTTTGAAGTGCTCTACGAGGCAGCGCTTGCTGCTGGCGTCGCGATCGAGTCGGAGCGGGACGTCATCAGCACGAGAGGCGGACGGCTGCGCTTCGCCAACGGTTCGCAGAGCCCGCGCTTCGATCTGGTCATCGACGCACTCGGCGCGCGCTCGCCGCTGTCGTCGCCGCCCGAGCAAAATCTTGCATACGGCGCGCTGTGGGCGAGCCTGGATTGGGTCGACGGCTTCGATGAGGCCGCATTGGAGCAGCGCTATCAAGCTGCGCGGAAGATGGCGGGCGTCTTGCCGATCGGACGCTTGCCCAACGGAGACCGTCGTATGGCGGCGTTCTTTTGGAGTTTGCGCCACGATCAAAGCGAGGCGTGGCGTCGATCAAGTCTCACGGCGTGGAAGGATGAAGTCCGCGTCCTCTGGCCCGCCACCGAACCCTTGCTGGCCCAAATCGACCGACACGAGGACCTAGTGTTCGCCGCGTACGCGCACCGCACCCGCAAATCGCCGCTCTCTTGCGACTGCGTTCATGTCGGCGACAGCTGGCATTGTACAAGTCCCCAGCTTGGCCAGGGCGCCAACATGGCGTTGCTCGACGCCTACGCGCTAACGCTGGCGCTCGAACGACAAGGCGATCTCAACGTAGCGCTCGCGGAGTACGCGCGGATGCGCTTGTGGCACACTCGGCTTTACCAGGCTGCGTCGTGGCTGTTCACGCCAGCCTACCAGTCCGACAGCGCCGCCGTGGCCTGGGTGCGCGACAGTTTCGTCGCGCCGCTATCGCGACAGGCGCCGGCCCCACGCCTACTCGCCGCTTTGGTGGCAGGATGCTGGGGTTGGCCGCTTCGTGCGCTTGAATGAGGTGCGCCGCGCTTGTCGAACGCGCTCCGAAGGGTCAACATGCGGGCGGGCAGGGGGATTTGATGTTAGGTTTCTTGTTTAGCTTCAATGGCCGTGTGCGCCGCCTGCACTGGTGGCTGACGCGTATTGGCGTCTGGGTAGGCTTCTTCGCAATATCGATGGTCTTCATTTTGCTGCTGCGCGCGCTTTTCCCCGAGATCGCAGTCGGTGACGAACTTTATCTGGAGGCAAGCGATGTCGCGAGCGCGATTTGGGCGATCGTATTTTTTACGCTGATCATCGCAAGCATTTGGATCGAACTGGCGATCTCGGTGAAGCGCTGGCACGACCGCGAGAAGTCAGGATTTTGGGTGTTGATCACACTGATCCCGCTGGTCGGGCCGATCTGGACCTTGGTGGAGTGCGGCCTTCTGGATGGCACGCAAGGGCTGAACAAATACGGCCCCTCGCCGAAGGGCATTGTCGCCGATCAGGCCGAGGTGTTTTCCTAGACGACTAGACGTGCATGTCGACGTGGGCGCCGAGACCATCGCGCCGCGCCTTCTCCTTGCGACGGGTTTTGTCTGATGGCGCGGCGGGGTCGACGCGTGCCTTGTCCCTGGCCTCGTCGCGCTGGGTAACCGCCGCGCCGAACGCAAACGCCGCTCGGCTTCCCTTCTGTTCGGGGGAAGGCGGGGGCAGCGGCGCCGCCACCGCATCGATGCCTGCCAATACAGCCATGAAAGCACACTAGCGCAACGCAGTTAGGGAACCGTTCATACGGGTTGAAAAATCGTTGTCCCGAATTGGGTCAGCATGACAGAGTGACGCTGCAATGGGAGGGTCACATGGCGTTCTGGAACCGGCGCAAACCGATTGAGGCGCCGCATCATCAGGAATTGAAGCGCACGTTGTCGTGGCCGCACCTGGTTGCGCTCGGCGTTGGCGCCATTGTTGGTGCGGGCATCTATGCGCTGATCGGCCAAGGCGCCGGCATGGCGGGACCTGGCGTCATCGTTTCATTCGCCGTGGCGGGCCTCGTCTGCGCTTGCGCGGCGCTCTGCTATGCGGAGCTGGCCGCGATGATGCCGGCGTCGGGTAGCGCCTACACCTACACGTACTCATCGCTCGGCGAGTTGGCAGGTTGGCTTGTTGGCTGGGCGCTTATTCTTGAGTACTCAGTGGTGGTGAGCGCTGTCGCGGTAGGGTGGTCCGGCTACGCCTCTGGATTCTTGACCGGGTTCGGTTTCGATTTGCCCCAACAATTGCCCTTCGGCGAGGTGGCGGGCCACGCGCTTCATTTCAATCCGCTTGCAGTCTTCATCATCTTCGCAGTCGCCGGCTTGCTTATACTCGGCACGCGCGAGAGCGCATGGGTGAACACAGGACTGGTGGTGCTGAAGATTGTGGCCCTGTTGGTGTTCTTGGCGATCGCGCTGCCAGCGTTCGACATTGCGCGGTTCACGCCGTTTGCGCCGTTCGGCTGGGGTTCGACACCGCAAGCGGAAGGCCCAAATGCCGGCGTCATGGCCGCCGCCGCCGTTATGTTCTTTGCGTTCTATGGGTTTGATGCGGTCTCCACTGCAGCCGAGGAAACCAAAAATCCAGGCCGCGATCTCGCCATCGGCATAGTCGGCTCGATGATCATCTGCACGCTGTTGTACATGGCGATCGGCGCGGCGGCGATAGGCGCGATGGACTTCGGCGACTTTGCTGCATCCGGTGAGCCGATCGCGCTCATCGTACGCAGCCTGGGTCAGCCGCAAGCGGCGGCGATCATCGGCGGCGTCGCGATCCTGGCCATCCCGACTGTGATCCTGGCGTTCTTGTACGGGCAGACACGCATTTTCTTCGTGATGGCGCGCGACGGTCTATTGCCGCGCTCATGGGCGCGCGTGCACTCAAAGCTGGGCACGCCCATCATCATGACGGTTTTCACGGCGGTGGTGTGTTCGGCGTTGGCCGGTTTGCTCACGCTCGGAGAGATTGCCTCACTCGCCAATGCTGGCACGCTGGCTGCATTCATTGCCGTGGCGATCGCGCTCATGGTGCTACGCGTGCAGCAGCCGGGCGTGGAGCGCCCGTTCAAGGCGCCGCTGGCCTGGATCGTTGCGCCGCTTGCGATTATTGGCTGCGTGTACCTGTTCGCGAGCCTCAATCAGGGCACTATCGTGCGGTTCTTCGTCTGGATGGCTATCGGCGCGCCATTGTACTTGTTGTGGGGCGCGCATCAGAGTGCGCTCGCGAAAAAGTAAAGGAGGCCGCGAACTCGCGGCCTCCCCACTTCATGCCATGTGATCGGTCAAGCGGTGCGCCGCTTGGTGGCGTAATCGACGGTCGCGAGCAGCAGGAACGCGAGACCGACCGAGCCGAACAGGACCGCGGGAACGAGCATGCCGCGATGGGCGTCGGGTTCGCCAAAGCCATCGACGACGAAACCCATGCCCACGAAGCCGAGCGCGAGCGCGATTAGAATAACGCCGCGCCCTAGCGACTTGCGGGCTCGGTTGCCTTCTTCGAGCATGTTCTGTGTCAGCTGCGAAACAAGGGTGGGGTCAAGGGCCTGACCGCGCTCCATGGCGCGCGAGATGAGGTCATGCGCCGAGCGCTTCGTGCGCTCGCGGGCTAGGATTGGGACGATGATGATCGAGCCCAAAAAACCGAAAAAAACCAGAGGAATGAAAATCGCTTCGTCCATCGTGCGCTCCTGGCGTTAGCAGGGCGTTTCGCCCCATTATCGACACAGATGCACACAGGCGGCGGTTTGGATGCTGCCCGGCGGAAAAGCTTGGCTAGACTTCCACCCAAAGCTGGAACAGGGCGCCGCCGCCGTGGCGGCCCTCGCATCGCACATCCCCGCCCATGAGCCGAGCCAGGCGCCGCACGAGCGTGAGGCCAAGACCGGCGCCGCCTGTGCGGCGCGTGGCGTCGGCGTAGCCGCGCTCGAACGCCTCGAAAATGCGCTCGCGGTCGGGCTCCGGCACCCCTTCGCCGGTGTCGAGCACCTCGATCACCAGCCGCGCGCCATCGTCCCCTGTCTCGCGCCGCGCGCGCACTTCGATGTGTCCATCGCTGGTATATTTGGCGGCGTTCGCAACGAGTTGCAGTGCGCACTGGTGAAGCCGAACATGATCGATGTCGGCAATGCTGAGTTCGTTGTCCTTGGTCACTGTAAGGCTGTTGCCGTTGGCCGCGCAAAGAGGGTGGGCGGCTTCGCGCAAATGGTCGAGCACGGCGGCGAGTTCGATACGCTCCTTGCGCAGAGCGACAGCGCCGACCTCGAGCCTTGAAACGTCGACGATGACGTCGATAATGCCAAGCACCTGTCGTGCGGAGTCGCGAATCTTCGCCGCATCGGTTCTGACGCTCGCGTCGGCTGCGTCCTCTTCGATCAAATCCGCGTAGCCTATTACGGCGGTGAGCGGCGTACGCAGTTCGTGGCTGATCGACGCCAGGAACTGCGACTTCGCGGCGCTTGTCTGCTCAGCTGCCTCTCTCGCGCGCGCTTGCCGCGCGAGGTTCGCCATCAACACTTGACGATCGAACCCGTAGACAGCGCCGGCGATCATCATCAGAACCAGAGCGGCGATTGCCGCGATGGTCAGCGGCGTCGGCGAATAGCCGATCGGCGCCGCGACGGCGCAGATCGCGGGCGGTGTGAGACACGCGAGAAGCACGAGCCGCGATCCGCTGAAATAGACGAACGCGTGATTGAGCGTGGCGCAGAGCCACGCGGTGGCGAGCACGGCGCCATACGCGTCACCGGTCAGCCAGGTCATGAACGGGTAGAATACGTAGCCGATCGCGCCAAGGAGATTGATGGCGGCTAGCCATGCGAAGCCGCGCGAAGGCGCACGCGCCGCCGCTGGCAGCGCGAGCCAGCGCTCCAGCGCCGGGCGCAAGAGATATTCCCACCCAGCGACTGACAGGAACCACGCCAAAGCTGACAGTGGCGGCAAGATCGGCAGCGACAGGAGCGCCATCGCGCCAGAAAAGGCGACCCGCGACCAAGCCGCCCCGTGCACCACTGAAACCAACTCCGAGAAGGACATCTCAGTGTTGGCGGGCCATCGTCCCGAGCGCACCGCGCGCAGCATTTCGAGGATGCCGGGGGCATCTGTCACGTTTGTCATGAATCGCCGCTATCGCGGTATTCGCTGGCGCCGACAACCGGGATCTGTACTCGCAAGCGCTAGAGTGGCGCCGGCGCAACTTGTACGGGACCGAACACGTCTTCGAATGCTGCGCGCAGCGCCACGTCAGCCTCCGCCATGGTCGCCGGCAGGCCAAGGTCGACGAGGCTGGTGACGCCGAATTCCGGAGCCGAAATGCCGCACGGCGTGATGCCGGTGAAGTGCTCGAGGTCGGGCTCAACGTTGAAGGCGATGCCGTGGTAGCTGACCCATTTGCGCAGCCGCACGCCGATCGCCGCGATCTTGTCTTCGCGCGACCAACCCGGCGCCTTGCGCTCAACCCAAACGCCGACGCGGCCCTCGCGCACCTCGCCCACGACATTGAATTGCGCGAGCGCGCCGATTAGCCAGCGTTCCAGGTCGGAAACAAACCGCGTCACGTCGCGCCCGCGCTTGCGCAGGTCCAGCATCACATAGACCACGCGCTGCCCGGGGCCGTGGTAAGTGAATTGACCGCCGCGCCCGCTGCGAAAAACTGGAAACCGCCCTGGCGCCAATAGATCAGTTTCCTTGGCGCTTACACCCGCGGTGTAGAGAGGCGGATGCTCCAACAACCAAGCCAGTTCGCCCGCCTCGCCTTGCGATATGGCGGCTACGCGCGCTTCCATCGCGGTGACGGCGGATTCGTAGGGTGTGAAGCCCGGGGATGTCGCCCAACCGATGCGGTCGCCGTTCACCTTCGCGCAATCCTTTGGCTGTGGACTACCGCCGACTCAAATGGGGACTTCCGACCGTGGCCAAAACCCAAGTCGATAATGTCGAAATCGAACTTACCGTGCTCCTAGGCCGATCCAGGATGCCGATGCAACATCTGCTCAAGATGGGGCGCGGCGCGGTCATCCCACTCGATACCAAGGAGAGCGATCAACTCTGGGTTCTGGCCAATGGGCACCCGATCGCGCGCGGCGACATCTCCATCCAGGGCGAGCGCCTGTGCATCGTCATAACCGAGCCTGCCGACGTGCACGAGTTCAACGCTGCGGCATAATCTCCTTTGAACTCATTCATCTAGCCTTCAGGACAGCGGGCTCTAGCATGCGCGCGCGCCGGCTTGTGGCGCGTTCACCCTAGGGTACTCCGCATGAATCTGCTTATTCGTTCCTTGGCTGCTGGCGCTGCCTTGGCGGCCTTATCCGTCGGCGCGGTCTCGGCGCAGGATTTCTCCGCCGACCCAGCCTATGGAACCTCGAACCTCACCTCCGGCTTCTCGCCTGACCCCGTGGTCGTGAACCTGGAATCCGGCGGACCGATCGACGCCTCCAGCCTGGGCGCTGGCTGCGGCGGCTTCATCGCCAACGCACCGGACTACCGTGTGAACTACACCGCCGGTTCGTTCCCGCGCCTCATCTTCTCGGTAAGCTCTTCGGCGGATACGACGCTCGTCATCAACGGCCCTGACGGGCGCTGGTATTGCGACGACGACAGCGGCGTGAATGGGCTCAACCCGGCCGTCACGTTCTCGCGGCCCGCCAGCGGTCAGTACGATGTCTGGGTCGGCACCTATGGCGGCGCCACGCTTCAACCGGCGCAGCTGAATATTTCGGAAGTGTCGAGCCAATAGGTTCGACTGGACCGGGGCCGGGCAAACCCGGCCCCGGCGTTCCCTGGGGCCTTGTTCGGCGCTCGCGGACCTGATAGGCCCCGCTCCCTAAAAATGCGCTCGTGGCGGAATTGGTAGACGCACTGCCTTGAGGTGGCAGCGAGTAACATCGTGGAGGTTCGAGTCCTCTCGAGCGCACCAGCCTTCGCTGCGCGCAGCGCAGGCAGGCCACGCACTTATGAAGTCTGTTCGACGCGTAAATGCTTGCAAGCGCAGCATTTCCGGGCCAGCGTAAGAACCGTGGGGCGACACAGTGGAGGTGTCATCGTGCCCGGACAGTATCAAATGCTAGGGCCCGGCGGTGGCGAGGCGCTGCGTTTCTTAGACGACAGTCTTCTGGTCCTAAAGGCGAACAAGGGCCCGCTGGCGCACTACGAATACATCGCCGCACCGTCGGCAAAGGGTTCGCCACAGCACATCCATGCGGATCATGACGAGACGTTTTTTGTCGTGGAAGGAACATTCGAGTTTACGCTAGGGGCCAAGGTTGTCATCGCCGAGCCTGGCTCCTTCCTCCTCGTTGAGCGCGGCCAGCCTCATGGTTTTCGCAACATGGGAACATCGACTGGCCGGATCGTTGGCACCTTCGGTGCTTATTTCGCGCAATATTTCAGGGAACTCGCGCAGATCATCGAACGAACTGGCGCTGCGCCAACTCGGGACGAATGGATCAAACTCTATGGACGTTATGGAACGACGTTCTACGGTTTGAACAGCAGTAAATCGCGCCGCACACCATTCGATCGCTGACGCTTACGCGAGAACGGCGCTGGCGTTGGCCGGGCGGCTGTCAATAACAGCCCGCCCACTTTGGAGGTCTTCGATGTCCGGGACGCTCAACAACCGTTGGAAACACGCGCAAGGGGGATGTTTTGGTTCACTCCTCCTCCTTCCAATTGCATTGGTCGGATTCGCTTTCCTTCCCATCGGTGGCATCGTAGGCCTCATGATAGGTTCATTAGCCGCCTACGCCGCTTTCGGTTCGCTGTTCACTATGACCACCGGCCAATTGATGGGCGATTTCATGACCCGGCTGGATGTCACGTGCCCGCATTGCGGGAAGACGAACGCCATGGTCAACCTCTCGATCGACACTGGTTCTCCGACCCTCCGTTGTTACTTTTGCAGCGCGACGATTACCTTTCCAAAGCAGCCAACTGATCCGCCGGTATCAACGAAGCTGCGCGGTGCGCAGAGGAAGTTGACCAAGGAGTTCCAAGTTCACGTCATTATGAATCGAGTGGAAGCGCTCGGAAACCTCGGGCAAGCGGGCGTTACGCTCAGTGACGAACAAGCGGATCGGATCATAGATTTAGTCGCCGACCTTTCCGAAGCTATTGCCGTGAGAGATGAAGGGGCGATCGATACAGTCAAGAATGGGTTTGTTGCCATTTGCCGAGTATCTGCCCCATTTAGCGACGGTCAAATGGAACAGCTTGTCGTTGCGCCCGGGCGTGCGCGCTGGGCGGCATTGCTAGTGAAGCACAAATGGCAAACCGCCAAGTTCACGCGCGCCCCCGCAGGATCGGCTTGTCGAATCATGTTCCGTGAGCCGTAATCGCATGACCTCGCTTTCGCTGGCGCAGGCGCCAGACTCCACCCGAGTGCGCACGGCTTTCGCCATGCCGATAGGCAGCGTTACGCTGAGCGGTTTCGCGGCTCTCAGCATGAGTAGAATCTAATCGCATTCGCTCGTTGCCGCAAAGGCGCAATCGGCGCTTGACGAAACCAGCGACACAGGCGTCTAGGGAAGCCAAACCCGCCGCCGCCCTCCAATAAGAGCCGCCCATGGCTGACGACATCGAAACGGCCGACGCCGAGACGCGCCGCACGCCTCCCTCTGAAGACGCGCAATTCATCGTCTCGGTCATCGCCGCGGCCGGCGATCACGATTGGCCGGCGCTGCGCCGCCAGCTGAGCGCCCTCGACCCCGCCGACATCGCCGACGTCATGGAGCATGTGCCGGTGGAGACCGCGCGCACCGTGGCGCGCATGGTCGGCCGCCACCTGCCGCCGGAGTTCCTGGCCGAGCTTTCCTGGGAGCGGCGCGAGGAAATCCTGCCCGAGCTGCCGGCTGATTATGTCGGTCGCGCGCTCGACGAACTCGATACCGACGACGCCGCCGCCGTCGCCGCCGACATCGACGAAAAGCAACTGGGCGAAGTGCTGGCCGAGGCCGACGAAGACACCAGGCTCGCCGTTGAAGAGGCGCTCTCCTTCGACGAGGAGACCGCCGGGCGCCTCATGCAGCGCGAATACGTCGCTGCGCCCGAAGGCGCCACCATCGGCGACGTCATCGATCGCATGCGCTCCGAGGCGGAAGATCTGCCGGACGTGTTCTTCGAAATTTACGTCGTCGACCCGATGATGCGCCCGATCGGCGCCGTCCATGTCTCGAAGCTCATGCGCGAGGTGCGCGAAACCCCGATCACTTCAATCATGACGCCGGTGAAGGCGCTGATCCGCCCAGAGATGGACCAGGAAGAAGTGGCCCACACCTTCCAAAAGTATCACATGGCCTCGGCGCCAGTGGTCGATGAAGCTGGGCGCCTCACCGGCATGGTCACCGTTGACGACATCGTCGACGTCATCAGCGAGGAAGGCGAAGAAGACTTGCTCAAGCTCGCGGGCGTGAGCGAAGCGGCGCAAACCGATAGTGTGTACCGCTCCGTGCGTGCGCGAGCGCCGTGGATCCTGGTCAATATCGGAACCGCGCTGGCCGCCTCAACCGTTATCTCCGCGTTCTCCGCGTCGATCGAACAAATCGTGGCGCTCGCCGTGCTGATGCCGATCGTGGCGTCGATGGGCGGTAATGTCGGCAATCAGACGCTGGCCGTGGCGGTGCGCGCGTTGGCGTCGCGCGAACTCACCGACGCCAATGCATGGCGCTACATCGTGCGCGAAGCGGCGACAGGCGCTTTTCAAGGTTTAATGTTTGGGCTTGTGCTCGCGGCGGTGGCGTTTCTCTGGTTTCAAAATCGCGTCGAGGACCCGAGCGGCTTGGCGCTCGCTGCCGGGCTGGCGGTGATCATCAATCTCGCGATGGGCGGTATTGTCGGCATTGTCGTGCCGCTGCTGTTGCGCCGCGTCGGCGCCGATCCGGCAGTGTCGTCGTCCGTGTTCGTGACCTTCACGACCGATGCGCTGGGATTCCTGGCGTTCCTGGGGCTCGCGACAGCAATATTGTTGGCATGACAATTGGGGTGGGGATGAGCGAAACAGCAGGCGCCGGCGGCAATCGCGTGCACGGCTACGATTTCGCCCGCGCGATCGCGATGATCGGCATGGTATTCATCAATTTTCCAATCTTCCTGGCGGCGACTGAGAGCGGAACATTGCTGACATGGTTCGCCAATGTCCACGCCGGACGCGCCGCGGCATTGTTCGTCACCCTCGCTGGCGCGGGTGTCGCGCTCATGTCTCGAGGCGCAAACCCCTGGCTCGTGCGGCGAACGCTGCTCATGCGGTCTCTATTTTTGCTGGCGTTGGGTAGCGCGTTGCTGCTGGTGTGGCGCATTGACATCCTGCATTTCTACGCATTCTTCCTGGCGATGGCGGCCTTGTTCCTGGTCACGGCGCCGCGTTGGGCGCTGCTGGCATGGGTCGCCGGCGTAACGCTGACGACGCTGATCGTGCATGTGGTGTGGCCCGACATCGCCGAGACACTCGATGTCGCAACGGCCTGGGGCGAGGAAGGGGCCTCGTATTGGTCGCCGCTGGGTCTATTCCAGAATGTGTTTGTCAGTGGCGTCCACCCAGCGCTCCCGTGGTTCGCGTTCATAGCCGGGGGCGTCTGGATCGGGCGCCACGACCTCACCGACAGCGCGACGCGATCCAGACTGATGGCGCTTGGCGCGCTGCTGGGATTGGGCGCGCCTTTCTTGTCCTTGGCGCTCGAGTCGGCAGCGATCGCGGGATGGCTTCCCACGACAACGCTCCACTTCACGGGCGTCGCCCACGATCCCTCGCCGCTTTATGTCGTGGGCGGATTTGGCACGTCGATGTTTGTCATCGCATTGAGTCAAGCCATTGTGGCGCGTTGGCCTGGCGCTGTTCTGGTGCGCGCGCTCGTCAATGCCGGGCAGCTCGCGCTCACCATCTACCTTGTACACGCGCTTATCGGTGTGGTGCTTCCCACGCGCTTGTTCGGCGTCGAAGATCTGCCTCTGGCGTGGGTGCTTCTCTATTGCGCGCTGTTTTGTGTGCTGGTGGTCCTGGCGGGCCATCTCTATCGGTCGCGGTTCAAGCGCGGTCCGGTGGAACTCGTGATGCGGGCACTCGCCGGCGAAACGCCAACCAAGGGCGAGCGCCCTGCCTGGACTTTGCTAGCGCCGCCGCCGCGCTGGTGGTCCTGGGCGGCGGGGCTCAGCCTGGGGCTCTTGGCGACGCTGCAAATCGTAGGCGTTCCCAGCAACGGCGCGTGTTCTACCGCAACGCTCTCGGCGCGAACTTTTGGGAACTTGGCGTTGACTTGCCGCGAGCAAGCCTTTGAGTTCAGCATCGATCAGCGTGCGGATGTCAGCCTTGAGACCCACACTAGTCGCGATCTCACGCTCGAATTGTACAACGAGGGCGCGCTCATCGGGCGCAACGACGACGGTGGCGTGGGTCTCAATGCGTCGCTAACCATGACCCTCGAACCTGGCCGCTATCGCGTCGAAGTGGCGCCCTACGAGAGCGCTGTCGGCCCGTATCTGTTGACTAGGCGCGATGCGCTAGCCAGCCGCCGCGCGCTTAGCGAAGGGGAAGTGTGCACGGAAACGTGCGCGACGGCCGGCGATGGCGAGTGTGACGATGGCGGGTTTGGCGCGGAATACGCTATTTGTGCGTTGGGCAGTGATTGCGGCGACTGCGGCGTCCGTTCGCTGGCGCCGAAGCCGTCAGGCAACATGACGCCGATGCCGCGCTAGTCTGACCTGACATGGTCGCTCGCAGATCTCTGCGATGGCCCAACCCCGCGCAGGCGCCTTGCGAGCAGTGCGAGCAATGCGTCGTTGTTGAGCGCGCTGGCCTTTTCGAACGCTTCCAGCGCAGCGACGATGGTTGCTTTGTTGGAGCCGTGGCCGTGACGCTCGCGCAGCGTCATCAGTAGCGCAGCCTGTTGCTTCGTAAGATTGAGCGTGATTTTACGCCCTTCTTGTTCATCGTTTCTATGAGCGGTGACGGCGGCGCGTTCTTGATCTGCCGCCAGCGCTTCGATCGCCGCTTCCGCGCTCTGCAGCGCGTTAAGGCTGAAGGGAGCGGTTTCGCGATAGACGTGTTTCTTTTGATCCCACACGCCATCGGTGCGGACGTAGCGAAAAACCCGTGTTTCCCAGAATAGAACGTCCGGCGGATCGCCCTCGCGCGGAATGTCGGCGGCGTGAACATGCACGCCGCGATCTGTCTCAAGCTTAATGTTCAAGTTAAGCCTCCGCTTGGACACGCTGCTAATATCAGCGGTGGCGCATGCAAGCCGTGAGCCGAAGCGAACTCACTGCTTTGGCGCAAAGCTTGCTTGAAAGGCGAAGCGGCGCTGATGATTTCGCCACAACGGCACGACGGCGCGTAGGGTATTGTGAACCATGACGTACCTCCTTTCCAAGAAGGGGATCGCCCTTATTCAGAAGTGCGAAGGCTATCGTGCTAAGCCGGCGGCGTTGCCGGGCGGCGGTTGGGTGGTTGGCTATGGGCACGTGCGCACGGATGCGCCAGGCGCACCGGTCACACGCGAAGAAGCGTTGGCGATGTTGCAGCAAGATCTCGCCCAGTTCGTATGCTTGGTGAACGAGGCGGTTTCCCATCCCCTCGACCAGTCGCAGTTCGACGTGCTGGTCTCGTACGCCTTTTCAGTCGGTGAGACGGGTTTCCGAGAAAGCGCATTGCTTCGTCATCTTAACGCAGGTCTGATCGCGGCGGCTGCCTGCGCGCTCGATGTTCGCGGCGAGGAGCAAGGCCTCGCATTCGAGGCTTTGGTCCGTCGCCGCGCGCTGGAAAAGGCGCTCTTCCTCAAGGAATCGACTCATGTGGCCGCGCCGTCGGCGCTGCTGCGCGACAGCGTCGATATGCTCGCATCCGACATCGGTCGCCGGCTCAGCCGTATCCTGCGCTCTGAGCCTGCGACAGCCTTGGTGCTAACCCAAGCGGCCCCGCCCGCGACGGCGGAAACTGACGACGAAATCGTGACCGCACACGCGCGCCCCGCAGCACGTCCCGCTGACGCCAAAGGAGGGTCGTATTGGCGCAATTGGCTGCGCGTTAAAGCGCCGACGAAGTGGCGCGCTGAGCATTTCAGTTTGGTCGCCTTGTTCGCGTTTGGAGCAGCGCTGACTTATTTGGGGGGCTCGTTGTTGTTCGCAGAAGCGCCCTCGCTGACGGATGGGGTGGGCGCGGCCACGCTGTCTGCGCCCGGACTTCTCGCCCTTAGCCTTGCCGGATACGGCTTGTGGCGGGGCCCGGAAGGCCCCGAAGATTAGAGTTGCAGAGCTTGGCTGGTGAGCACTCGGGCGGGCGACCCGCCCATTTTTTTTGGGGGACTGCAAACCAGCTCGACAACAAAAGGCCGCGCAGGGGCGAGCCCGGCGCGGCCTCCATTGTCAGTCCCAAGCGGACGAGTTCAGGCAAGGACCAAGGCTGAGCTCCCGCTCGAGGTGGTCCACGCCTGCTGCAACGCCCCTGACGGGTGACAATGAGACATGGATCACCTCCTTTCCTAAACAACCGGCCGAGCGCCGGAGCACACAAGATAGTGTGCCCCGGACATTACCGCAAAGTTTAGGTGCAGATGAGGGTAGTTAACTGGCCTTAAGAGACCCCAGCAGGGTGGCGCGATCGCCAGCGAGGGCGATGCAGGCTTGGCTGCCATCGCCGTCCGCGAAGCAGAACAGCGGGCCCTGCGCGCCGCGGGCGGATTCATAAACGCCTCGACTGACGGCGGGTTCGAAATGGGGCGGAGTTGGCGCGCCGGCTGGCCACGGTGGCAGCCAGTCGACAGTTTCCACCTCCGCGCCGTTGGCGCTCCAAGTTTCGAGATCGCTCGTCAACGCAGCTGAATCGTAAATGTTGAAAGCAGGCTGCAACTGGCTAAGCGGGTAGGCATCTTGAAAAAGCACGCGCCCTTCCGGCGAGACGATGCGGATGGTGGCCTCGGCCGTTTCGCACGCTTCGCCCGAAAGCTCGGCTTCGATCATGTAGTATTGGCTGCCCACCGCCGACCAATCGTGTGACACCTCGCCCGCGCAACGAGTTTCCAGGGGCAGCGCCGCAGCTTCGCTTTCCCCGCTGTTCACCGGACCGCAAGCCGCAAGGGTAAGGAACGCCGACGCGAGAACGGCGGCCAACGCAATCGACTTCATCAGAGCTCCTCAGCAACCTCGCGCTCATAGAAGAGGCCCGCCGCTCCCGCGGCGGGCTCCCAGAACACGCAAGATTCGCGCCCTGTCGCAGAAAAATGGCATAACATCGGCAAGTCACGCGCGCGTATGTCTTCATATGTGAGTTGATCGAGTGTCGTTTGACCTGCCGACAGAACCTCCCATGACGGCGCCGCTTGTGTCGTTGCAACGGACGCCTGCGCCCACCGGGCCAGGAAATCCCGCACCGCCTCACGGTCATCGGCCGAAAATATCGCGCCAAATCGCTGCGCTAGCGTGCCCGTCCACGACCACACCGGCGCCCCTTCGCCGTCGCGCACAACGTAAAGTATGACCGCCTGATCGCAAGACGCGCCGAACGAGCGGGCGGTGATGCTGTCGGGCGCGGCGGCGTTGGTGAACGAGATTTCATGCACGGCGGTCAGATCACAGCGCTCTTGCGGCGTGCATGCTGCTATCGCGACCGCGAGAGCGAATAGCGCGATGCGGATCATGGGCCGTAAGCCACGATCATGGTGGGCGCGCCAGATTGCGGATCGACAATCAGGCACCGCGTCGCTTCAACAGCTGCAGCGTAGCACAGCATTGGCAGCGCCCGCGCGCGCAGTTGTTCGTAAGTCTGGCGATCGAACGCCGTGTCGTACGAAAACGTGTCTGCGCTTTCGGCAAGGCTTTCAGCGCCTTCGCGCCATTCGGGCAACGTGTCCGTAGTCGCCAGCGTGGGCTCTGCCCAAGCGCTCAGAAATTCATCCATACGCTGGCCGCTGACAACTGGAGCATCGGGCGGAGGGGCCCCGCCGGCGACCATATCATAATAGGGGGCCGCATGAACCCAGAGCGCATCCCCGCCTGCATTGCGAATGGCGAGCGTCACGAAGGCTTGCAGGCAACTCGGCCCGCTGGAACTGGCGGTGATCGCGTCCGGGGTCGCGCCGCTCCAGGAAACTTCGCGCGTCACCTCGCGTGTGCAACCGGCATCGACGGCGCGGGGCCGGTCGCAGCCGACAAGCGCCAAGGCGGCGAGGACAAAGACAAGAGCGCGCACTGGAACTCCGAAGCAGCTGTCTAATCCGCGACTTCGAGGCCGAAATCCAGATCTGTCCCGCCGCCGCGTGCCTCGGCAGCGGCCTGAAACAAGCCGTGCTGGCGCTGCAAGGCCGCGACCGTCGCCTCATACCCCGCTGCCACCCCTTCGTCGAAGCGCTTCCAATCGCGCATGTCGATGTCGGGCATGTCAGGTGCGATTAAGAGGTCGGCGCCCGAGCGGCCTTCCCATGGGTCAACCGCCAGTGTCGCCGCGCGCATGAGCAGCGACGCTATGGGCGGCGCCGATTGGAGGCCGTGCGCCGCAACCCAGCCGAAGAAGCCCGGCGGATCGCGGAAGTCCTCCAAGTCGATGCCGTCACGGCGCGCGACATCCACGCCGATGATGGGGCCGCGATGCAGATCGCGGAGCACGTCGACTGGGAAGTTTTTCAGCACCGCGCCGTCGACGAGGAGCCCCTCGCCATCGATCACCGGCGGCAGGATGCCGGGCAGCGAAATCGAGGCGCGTAAAGCCTTGCGCAGCACCCCGCCATCATGGATGCGCGAACTGCCCGACGCCAGGTCCGTCGAGATCGCAAAATACGGAACCCCCAAATCCTCGATCAGGGTTTCGCCGAAGTGCTCGGCCAATCGATGTTCTACGCGCCGGCCGCGCACCAGCCCAACCACCGGCAGCATGTAGTCGCCTAGTGGGTTGCTTTCCACGAACGACTTGCGAATGCGCCATTCGATCTCTTCATCGTCCCAACCCATGGCGACGCACGCCGCGACGATCGCCCCCATCGATGTGCCGCCCACAATGTCGAACGGCAGGCCAGCTTCGCGCAAAGCGCGCACCACGCCGATATGAGCGTAGGCGCGAGCGCCCCCGCCCGACAGCACGAGTCCAATCGAGCGGCGTGCAATAACGCGCGCGAGCCGGGCGGCGTCGCTATCCTCGAGGCCCCGCCAGTGAAACAGCCGCGACGCCTCGCAGGCTTTGCGCCACTCGTTGGTGGTGGCCGCGGCTCGGTCCATCCCGTGATGGAGCAGGATGACGTCGATCAGCCGAAACTGGCGCGCAGGAGAAGGCTCTTCCGTCGGCAACAACGGCAACGACGGGCGCGCGTCGCCTCGTGCGAAGAACCAAAGCCGATCCGCCTGCCGCAGGCAGGTGCGAAACCACGGCGTGTCGGCGATGCGCGTCACCAGGAACACCGCATCGTTCTTGCGCTCGAGCGCATCGAACCACGCGCTGTTCATGCCTTCTTCGTTCATCGTGCGCGCGTCGTCTTCGGAGATAATGACCGCGCGCGCCCCTAATCGCGCCAACGCCGCCTTCAGTGTTCGAGCGCGCAAATTGAGGTCGATGGTGGGGGACGTCGCAATGAGAGCATAGACCTTCGGATCGGCGCGCGCCGACCCATGCCCCGAAGTGCGCGCGCGTGACAACATTAGCCGCGCTGTGTGCTGCATCAGTGCCGGGCAGGCGTTGAGCAGCTGCTCGAACGCTTCCGGCGCCAGGCGCAGCAACTCGCTGTCGCGCATCGCGTAGACGCTTGAGCTGTGGGGCTCGCGCGCGATGAGCGCCATTTCGCCTACCGGCTCGCCGGGACGGATGTAGCCCAGCAATTGATTGCTCTCGCGAACGCCGCCCCGAAAAGCCGCAAGCGAGCCCGACACCAGAAACCACACCCCCTCGGCCGGCTCGCCGGCGTGTAGCACCGGCCAGCCGGCCGGGACTGAATACCACTCGGTCTCCGCGTCCAGCTGGGAGAGGAGGTCGCGCGGGGCTGCGCTCAGGAACTGGATTTCGGCCAAACCGGGTTTCATGGGGGTCCCTACCCACAGGATAGGGGGCCTTGGTTAAGGCGCAATGGAAGCGGGTGCTTCCCGGGGGGCGCCCCCATGCTAAACACGCGCATGACCGTTTTCATCGCCCACGCCCCCGAAGATCGCGCCGCCGCCGAAAGCCTCGAGAAGGCCATCGAGCGGCGTGGCCAATTTGTTGAACTGGACGATGGAACAACGGCGCTGCGGCCCGTTCAGGGTGGAGACGCCCTTGTTCTCCTGGTGTCCACGAAGCTGACCTTCGCGCCGACGAGGCTTCGCCTGGAACGGCGGGCTTTGGACGCCTGGGCGGATGGTCGCCTTGTGCTCATCAAGCTCGACCAGGGCATCGCGCCCGTTGGCTTGCGCGATCTGGCGATGGTGGACGCCACCTTCGAGGCGCAGCGCGATCCCTTCACCTGGATGAAGGTCGCCGATCAACTGAGCGCGCTGGTGCGCCCTGCACCGCCCCCTGCGAGCGACGATGCGGTGCTGGCGCCGCAGGCGCCCGGTGCGCCGCCGCGAGCGCGTCATCCTGAGCCCACGCGCAAGCGGCGCGGCGGTGGTTTGGGCTGGCTCTTCGTTATGCTGTTGATGCTTCCCGGACTGGGAGCGCTTTACGCGAGCTTCAGTATTTGGCTGGTCAACCGCATTGGGCCGACGCCGGGCGGTTGGGAGGAGCTGGTCGCGGGCATCGACGCGTTCGGCGTGCGCTATGGCGCACCGTCCGGCGTGAGCGTTTGGGCGTTCGCTGTCGCGGTGGCGCTGATGTTGGTGGCGCCGCTTTGGGCGCTGCTATCGCGGCGGCGGGCGGCGCCTGCCGCCGAGGCTGCGCCAGCGCCTGCCGCGCCAGAGGCGGACGCGCCCGCGACCGTTGGCGGCGTCGCGCCAACCGACGCGGTGTTTGTCTCCTATGCGCGCGCCAACCAGCAACTGGTGCTGCCGGTCATCGAGGCGGCGAAGGAAACCGGACGGCGCTTCTGGGTCGATCAGGACGGCGGCATCGGCGCCGGCGAGAATTGGGCCGCTGAGATCGTGCGCGCGATCCGCGGCGCCAC
>CAYRHK010000010.1:0-19706 GCA_964423825.1 uncultured Terricaulis sp.
GTCGTAGCGCGACTGCTTCCATGCGATGTCGAAATCAATCGAGTCCGCGTGCACGATCGGGGCGATGGCGTCGAAAAAGGCGAGGCTGTCTTCGCCGGTGAGGGCGCGGATGGAGTCGGCGAGGGAGGGGGAGGTCAAAGGTCCTGTACAGAATATAACACTGTCGTCATTCCGGCCGGAGGCGCGCGGCGCCGTAGAGCCGGAACCCAGGGGATCGTGGAGCAGGTCGCTCGCCTCTGGGTCCCGGATCGCGCTTCGCGCGTCCGGGATGACGGAGAAGAGTTGGTTGAGAGATTTCACCTCTTCGCGCTTAACGCTCACCAGCGGATGCGCTTCCAGCGCCGCCGTCACCGCGTCGCTGAAGACCTCGCGATCCACAGCAAGCGCGCTTCCCGCCGGCACTTGCGCCGGGGCGGCGCATGCCATCACAAGCGAACCCAGGCGACGCATCTCTTCATGGAGCAGGCCAACGGCGTTGCCGCGCCAATCGTCGCTGCGGAACGAATTTGAGCAGACGAGTTCGGCGAACTTTTCAGTCTTGTGGGCTTCGGTCATGTGAACCGGGCGCATTTCGTGCAGCACCACCGGCACGCCTGCGTTCGCCAGAGCCCAGGCGGCTTCCGAGCCGGCTAAGCCGGCGCCCACCACATGTACGGGTTTCATGCGTCCTCATGGCAAGGCGCGCGGCCGCAATCAAGGCTTACGCGCTGTGGCGGAAGCAGGCATAGGAGCGCCCAAGGAGTTGAGGCACATGGCTGCACCGCCAGGAAAGGTTCCCATTGTTCAAAGCGCAGGCGAGGCCGTGCGGTTCTTGCGCGAGCATTGGCGGCTTGCACTGTCTGTGGGCGTGGCCGTGGGCTTGGCGCAGGGCGCGACGATGATTGCCGTTGGCCCGACGCTTGTTGGGCTCCTTGTGCTTGGCTTGGTCGCGGCAATGGCGCACGCGGCCTACCTGCAACGCGCTACTGGCGTCGGCGCCAGTGCGCCGTTGGCGCTGGACGGTATGCGCGTTTTCGCGGCGATGTCGGCAGTGGCGGCTATCTTGTTCGTAGTCGGGTTCGCCGTCGCGTATGGCGCGATGGTGGCTTTGATCGCGCCTTATGCGGACGAGGCGCAGACGATCGCGGAGGCTGAAAACCAGGAGCAGATGATGGCGCTTCTCAATCGCGCCGTCGAAGCGCAGCCGCATGTTCTCTACGTGGCGCTTGGGATCGGCGGGGTCTTGGCGCTCTTGCTCACGTCTCGCCTGTATTTGGCTGCGGCCGCCACGGTCGAGCGCAAGCGCATCGTGGTGTTTGAAAGCTGGCGGCTCACTAAGGGCAACATGATGCGTATTTGCGCCGCGCGTGTTGTGGTGCTGGCGCCGGCTATGGTTGTTGTCGGAGCGGTACAATCGCTGATGGGGGTAGCGGTTGGGCTGAACGTTGGCGACGCTGCGGCGCTCGCAGGCCAAGCGCAGGCGGCGCCGGTATTGTTCGCTGCGTTCTATGGCGCCGCTGGCGCCATCCAGGTCGTGTTGGTCGGCGCGCTTGAAGCGGGGCTCGCGGCCTACCTCTACAAGGGATTGAAGCCGATCGAGGGCCCGGCTGCTTGAGCGGCGGCGCAAGCTCCGCTAGACGCCCCAACCTCATGGCTGTCTCGCGCCCTTATTTGACCGATCTCCTGCGGCTTGCGGGCCCTGTGGCGCTGGCGCGCCTCGGCATTATCGGCATGGGGCTCGTCGATGTCGTCGTCGTTGCTCAGTTGGCGCCCGACGAACTGCCGCACCAAGCGCTCGGATGGGCGCCGACGGCGGTGTTCCTGGTTGCGGCGATCGGACTGCTGCAAGGCGTGCAGGTGTTGGCGGCGCGCGCCATAGGCGAGAAGAATACCGCGGGCGCTGGCGTTGCGCTGCGACGCGGCTTGGTTCTGGCGCTGGTCGCGGGGCTCTTGTCTGCTGCATCGATGTGGCTGGTAGGGGTGGGCCTCTTCGAAGCGTTCGGGGTCGCGCCTGATCTGGTGGCGCCGTCGAACGCCGTGATGACCGTATTCGCGCTCTCGGTGCCGCTGCACCTGTTGTACGTAGCCGCGACGTTTTTTCTCGAGGCGATAAAGAAGCCGGGCGTTTCAAGTCTCATCATGTGGCTGGCAAACGGCGTGAATTTGGCGCTCAACCTGATGTGGGTTCCTGAGCACGGGGCGATAGGGTCGGCGTGGGCAACGGTGGGCGCACGGGTGTTCTTGTCCGGCGTCATCCTAATTTGGATATTCTTCGTCATGCGTGAACGCGAAGCCTACGGCGTGCGTGCGCGCGCTGAGCATAATGGGCCAAGCTATCGGGCGTTGCTGGCGGTGGGAGTCGCTGCGGCGGTGAGCCAAGCCGTCGAGGCGGGGGCGTTCTCGGCGATGACTGTCGTTGCTGGGCGTATCAGCGCAGAAGTCGTGTCGGCCTATCAGATCATGCTCAATCTGCTGGCTCTGGTGTTCATGATTGCGCTTGGGCTAGGTGCGGCTACGGCGGTTCTGGTGTCGGAAGCGGTGGGGCGTCTGGCGCCGCGCGACGCCTCGCGCGCGGGTTGGACTGGGATCGCCATCAATGCCCTCGGCATGGTTGTGGCGGGGGTGATCATGTTGGCGTTCGCGGGGCCTATCGGGCGGGTCTGCACGGCCGATGAGGCGCTCGCGGCCATTCTGGCGTCAGTGATGTGGGTGGGCGCACTGGTGCTGGTTCCGGACGGCACGCAGGTCGTTACCGCTTCGGCGCTGCGCGCGCGCGGAGACAATTGGTTCCCGACGTGGAGCCACATTTTCGCCTATGCGGTCGTCATGCCGGTGTTGGGGTATTGGCTCGCCGAGCGCCAAGGCATGGGCGTGGAGGGGCTTTTGCTGGCGATCTTCTGGGCAAGCGTGGCGAGCGCGGTGGTTTTAGTGCTGCGCTGGTGGGCGCTCGCACGCGCGCGCTAGAAAGCGGCGCCCAAGATCCAGCCCTCTTCATCTTCGACAATCGTGCGCCGCTCGTCGTCCCTGGCTGGTCCGAACATCGGCGACAGTTGCCCTTTTTCGTCGAGGGCGTTGAAGCGTTCGCAGGCGCCGCGCACTTGCGCTTGGTCTTTGGTCTCGCCAGAGCTCGGCTTGGTTGCGAACATCGAGGGATAAATTTCCGCGATCACGACATCGACGTCCGCGATGTCTGCAGCGAGCAAAGGCTTCCAGCCAGTCTCAAACGGCCACAAACGGGTTTTGTGAGCCGCGCTCAACCGCTTGATCGCCGGCATGCCGGTCAGCGCCTGTCCGCCGACTGAGCCCTGATAATAGAGTTTCCAGATCGGCGAAGGCCCTTTGATCGCCGCTTCGGCGAGGCGAAACTCGGGGACGTCCGTGGGTGTGTGTTCGCGTGGGCGCTTGGCCGAGAGTGTAGTCTGTTCGTCGCGCGCCGGCGCGCCCCAGAACGGGAAGGCTTCGCCGGTCATCAGGCGGTTCATTTTGGCGCCCACCTGGAAGCGATTGTTGCTGTTGTCGGGCTTGTCTTTGACTTCCTTGGCGACGAATTCGAGCATTGCCCGCCAGGGCGGTCCCTTTTGATCCAAGGCTTTAGCGGAGCCGCGCGGAAATCCCATTGGGAAGTCGAAGCCAAGCAGCGCGCGTTCGTTCTTGCGCCGGAGTTCATCCAGGACGGCGGAGAGCATTGCTTCCGCTCGGGCGCGGGTCGCAGGATTGTGTGCTTCAAACGCCATCTGAAAGCGGACGTTGCGTTTCAAGACGCCGATCCATATGGAATCGGGGCCGGTCGCGGGTTTTGCCGCCGCGCTCCAATCCACCATCACGTAGGCTTGGAAGAGACGCTGGCTCATGTCAGCCGAGCTTGACCAGCATCTTGCCGCTATTGGCGCCGGAGAAGAGACCCAAGAACGCTTTTGGCGCGTTCTCGATTCCCGCTTCGATCGTTTCTTCCCACTTGATCTTTCCGTCCTTGATCCATTGGGTCATCTCGGCACGGAATTGGTCGCGCATGTCCCAATAATTCATGACGATGAAGCCCTGCATTTTGATGCTCTTGCCGACGACATAGATGATGTTGCGCGGACCGGGCTTGATCTCAGTATCGTTGTAAGCGGAAATCATCCCGCACTCGATGAAGCGCGCGTAGGGGCGGGCGACTTCAAGCGCGACCTCCAAGTGATCGCCGCCGACATTGTCGAAATAGATGTCGATGCCCTTGGGCGCAGCTTGACGCACGGCTTCCAAGAGATTGCCGCAGGTCTTGTAGTTGACGGCGGCGTCGACGCCGACAGACTTCAGCCACGCGATCTTGGCGTCGGAACCAGCGGAAGCGACAACAGTGCAACCGCGCAACTTGGCGATCTGGCACACGGTCGCGCCCACAGCGCCGGCGGCGCCGGACACAAACAGCGTGTCGCCCGGTTTGGGCTCGCCGATGCGGGCTAACCCGGAATAGGCGGTCAGTCCCGGCATGCCGAGGACGCCGAGGTAGGCCTGCGACGGCACGTTCTCGTTGGGCAATTTCTGCAAGCCGCCGGCAACGCTGACGAACGCCTCTCGCCAGGCATTCATGCTCTCGACAAGGTCGCCAGCAGCGAAGTCGGGGTGATTGGATTTTTCGACACGCCCGATGGCGCCGCCTTGCAAGACTTCGCCGATCTGAAACGGAGGCACGTAGCTCGGGCGGTCGTACATGCGTCCGCGCATGTAGGGGTCGACCGACATCCAAAGGTTTCGCACCAGGACTTCGCCGGGTCCCGGATCGCCGAGTTCAACGGAGGCGAGTTCGAAGTTTGCCGCGGTGGGAAGGCCCACGGGGCGCTCTCTCAGTCTGATTTCGCGCGACGCGGTCGCCATGACAACTCCTCCGTTTATCGGCGCGCACCCTAGCGGGCGGCGGGCGCTTGTCCACGCCGAAGCGGGCCGCTGGACATTGGAGCGCGGGCGGCTCCATAACCACCGGCTCATTTTCCGCAGAGTCACGAAACCAATGACCGTCCGCCTCCGCTTTGCGCCGTCACCCACTGGGCGCATCCATGTCGGCAATGTCCGCACCGCGTTGATGAACTGGCTGTTCGCTGTCCGCGAAGGCGGGCAGGTGCTGCTGCGCATCGACGACACCGACCTTGCGCGTTCGACCAAAGAGTACGAACAGGGGATCGTGGATGACCTCGCTTGGCTTGGTTTGCGCTGGGAGGAGCGCGCCAACCAGTCGCACCGGTTCGATGCTTATGAAAAGGCTGCCGCCAAGTTGAAAGCGGTGGGGCTGCTCTATCCGGCCTACGAAACCGAAGACGAATTGGAGCGCCGACGCAAGATCGCGCAGGCGACAGGCAAGCCTCCGGTTTACGACCGCGCCTCACTGAAGCTCTCCGCCGATGAACGCACTGGGTTGGAACGCGAGGGGCGCAAGCCCCATTGGCGGTTCAAGTTGTCCGGAGCGCGCAAGGAGTGGGTGGACTTAGTGCGCGGGCCGCAATCGATCGACACCGCGTCGCTATCGGATCCGGTGCTTATTCGCGAAGACGGCGCCTTTCTCTACACCTTGCCGTCGGTCGTTGATGATATTGATTTCAAAATCACGCACATCGTGCGCGGCGAGGACCACGTCACCAATTCCGGCGTGCAGATCGAAATTTTCGAGGCGCTGGGCGGCCCTGTCCCGCAGTTCGGTCACTTCCCGCTGCTGGTTGGCGCCGACGGCGGGGCGCTTTCCAAGCGGATCGGGTCGCTCGGCGTGGGCGAGTTGGCCGACGAAGGTTACGAACCCATCGCCGTACTTTCCCATCTCGCGAAGATCGGCACCTCCGATCCGGTTGAGGCGCGGCACTCCATCGAGGCGCTCGCTGCCGAGTTCTCTTTCGAGAAGATCGGGCGCGCCCCCGCCCGTTTCGATCCCGATGAACTGAAGCGCGTCAACGCGGCGGTGCTGCACTCGCTGGATTACATCAATGTTAGAGAGCGCCTCGTGCAGCTTGAGGCAGACAAGGGAGAGGCCTTCTGGGATGCAGTGCGCGCCAACATCCAGCTGCTGCCGGAAGTGAGGCAGTGGGCGCATATCGTGGATGGCCCCATCGAGCCGTTCGTACCGGATGCGGCGTTCGCGCGCGTCGCCGCTGAAGTGCTGCCCACCGGCGTCTACGACGCGACGACGTGGTCAGTATTCACCGCCGCAGTGAAGGCGAAGACCGGCGCCAAGGGCAAAGCGCTGTTCATGCCGTTGCGCCAGGCGCTCACCGGTCTCGATCACGGGCCCGAAATGGGCGCGCTGTTTCCGCTGATCGGCGAGGCGCGGGCGCGCAAGCGGCTCCTGGGCGAGACGGCTTAGTGTGTTCGTCGTTTATTGTTGGCTCGCCCAACGCCAAGACTATAGCATGTTTCACGTCTTGGGAGGTGTGTGATGCGGTTCAGTACAGCCATTCTAGCGGCGTCAGCGCTACTTGGCGCGACAGCGGCGTCGGCTCAGGCGCCATCGCGCGATCAAATTGAATCGTCGGCGCGCGCCTATGCGACATCGATCGTGGCGGTTGGCGGCAATGACCAAGCACCCCGCTGGGGGGATGATCTCTGCGCGAGCGTCACCGGGCTCTCGCAGGCCGAGGCGCAAACGATCATCGACCACGTCGCGCTGCGCGCGCGTGAAGTCGGCGTTACCGCGGCCGGCGCGGGCTGCCGCCCGAACTTGCTCATCGTGTTTACGCCGGACTCTGACCGCTTCGCGCGCGAGATCGTCGAACAGCGCCGTGACCTGCTGGGATATTATTCCGGGAGCCAGGCCGTGACGCTTGGGCGGGATGCGCTCGATGGGTTCGCATCGCGCTCGCGCCCGATCCGCTGGTGGCACGTGGCCTACACTGTAACGGCCGATGGCGCGCGCGTTGGCGAAACAAACCTCGAGTCTGACGCTGGCGCGGAAGCCGCCGTCGCGACACCAGGAGGCGACGCGGGGGCGCCCGGAGCAGGCGACGTCGCCGCAGGCAGCGTCTATGGTGTGGAAGGGCAGCGTGCAACACGCTCGCGCGGTTCACGCGCCGGGGCCTTGTCCAACACAGGTCTAGAATTTGGCTTCGCGTTGGTGATCGTCGATACCCGTCGCATCGAAGGCAAGCCCGCGGGCGCCGTGGCCGACTACGTGGCCATGGCTTCGCTTCTGCAGTTGAACGCCGAAGCCGATATGTCGGGACATTCCTCGGTGCTCAATCTGTTTCGCGATGGCGGCGGCCCCGATGGCATGACTAGCTGGGATCACGCCTACTTGCGCGCGCTCTACGGAACACGGCGCAACGCCAGCGGGTCGCGCCAACGCAGCGACATCGTGCGCAGTATGGCGGGCGCCTTGGCCGGTAACTAGGCTGCCAAGGGCGCCGGGCACGACCGAGTACTTGGCCATGGGGCCAGCAAAGTGTTCAGTATGGGTCGGGAGTTAGACATGGTGCTGAGAAGGACAATTCTTGCAGTATGTGCGCTCGCAATTGCGACCAGCGTCCACGCGCAGTCGAGCGGTCAACCCGAGTCCTCGACGCTGTCTCGGGCCCAAGAGGATCGTGAGATCGTCGTCACCGGCGAGCGGCTTCGAGAGGCGACCCTCGAGTTTGCCACCATGATCGCGTCGGCCTCGATGGCGGAGGGACAGTACGCGCGCTGGGACAATGATATCTGCCCAAGCGTGGCGGGCTTAACGCAGGCCGAGGCGCAGACCCTCATCGACCATTTGGCGCTCCGTGCGCATCTAGTGGGCGTAAATGTTGAAGGCGCGGGATGCAGCCCAAACCTCATCATTGTGTTCGCACCGGACTCTGATCGGTTCGCTCGTGAAGTGGTCGAGCAGCGCCGAGACCTGTTGGGCTACTACAGCGATGACGACATCATCACGCTTGGTCGCGATGCGCTCGATGCGTTTGCGTCGACGTCCCGGGCGGTGCGCTGGTGGCATGTTTCGAACACTACGACAGCGGATGGGCGCTCGCTGGTCGACACGCGCTCCAACGAGGGCACGGGTGCGCGCGCCGCTGTTCTGGCTGCGCGGGAAGATGGCGCTGGCGCGGCGACCGCGGGTAGCGGATTTGAAGGCGCTGAGGCGACCCGTGCACGCGGATCGCGCCTCGGTCGCGAAACGCGACAAGATCTCCATTTCGCGATCGTGATCGTTGACGCACGACGGATATCCGGCATGCCTCCTGGCGCTGTGGCAGACTATCTCGCGATGGCGTCCCTCATACAACTCGATGCTGACGCCGACATGTCTGCGTTTCCGTCCATACTCAATTTGTTTGCGGCGCGCGCGCCCGGCGAAGCGCCGCCGGACGGGATGTCGGCCTGGGATGTCGCTTATCTGCGAGGGCTCTACAACGCTCGCCGTGACGCTGACGTCTCACGCCAGCGCGGCGACATCGCACGACGTATGGCCAACGACCTCGATCCGAACTAGCGCTTAGGCCGCCACGAACCGCAGCGCTGCGCCGTTATTGCAGTAGCGCAGGCCCGTAGGGCGCGGACCGTCATCGAAGACGTGGCCTTGGTGTCCGAGGCAGCGCGCACAGTGATACTCGGTGCGTGGCGTGAACAGTAGCAGGTCTTGCTTCGTTCCGATGTTCTCGGCGTGAACGCGGAAGAACGAAGGCCAGCCAGTGCCGGAATTGAACTTCCAGTCCGATCGGAAGAGCGGAAGGTCACAGCCGGCGCAGACATAAGTTCCGCGGCGATGCTCATCGGCCAGCGGGCTGGTTCCCGCGCGTTCGGTGGCTTCTTGTCGCAACACCCGAAACGACAGTGGATCGAGGCGCTCGCGCCATTGGCTCTCGCTCAAGCGCCGCCAGGGATCGTTGGCGAAGCGGGCTTCGTTGGCGGATGCGTTGACGGCTTGTCCTCGCGCGTCGCAGGCAATGAGTGGCGCCGTCAGGGCGCTTATGAGGAGAGCTCGTCGCGTGTGGGGCATGATTGGAATGTCTACGCGTCGCGGCCGTCAGCGGTTTCACCGCAAACAATTGCAAAACAGTCGTCGATGGTCTTGGCGCGGCCGATGGCGGCCGCCAGTTCGGGGTTTGTTAGCCCCGAATCCACGCTGCGGCGGATCAAGGCGAAGAAGGGCTCCCAGTAATCGTCTTCGTCGAGGAAAACGATCGGCTTTGCGTGGATGCCCAGTCCGCGCCAGGTGATCATCTCAAGCGCTTCGTCGAGTGTGCCGACGCCGCCGGGCAAGACGACGAAGGCGTCGCTTTCGTCGTACATGGCTTGCTTGCGCTCGTGCATGCTGGCGACTTGCAGGAGGGGACCTTCGCGGTCAGCGCGCTCAACGATGAGCAGGACTTGGGGGATGATGCCGAGGGTCTCGCCGCCGGCGGCGCGGCAGGCGCGCGCCGAGGCGCCCATCAGGCCCACTTTGCCGCCGCCATTGACCAAGCGGCAGCGACGTGCAGCGCAGGCGGCGCCGAATGTTTCGGCGAGGCGATAATAGGCGGGCGGCGCTGCTTCTGAAGACCCGCAATACACGCAAATCGAACGGGGGCGGGCTTGCTTTGGCATGGCTCCAGCCTTGGCGCAGCGCGAGGGCCTTCTGGCAAGCGAATTCTGGGTGTTGGGCCTTGGCTGCATTGCCTCGAAGCAAGGGCGCGCCTAACTGCGAGGCTTGACGAGGAGAGCCATGGCGCGCGGCGAGGGCAGGCAAGTGGGGCAAGCTGAGGCGGCGGCAGACACGTCGCCGCCGCTGCTGCGGACGATCGCGCGGCTCTCCAGTCTAATCGGGGGATTGTCGGAGCCGGGCTATCGACTGCGACTTTGGGCGTCGTTCGCTCTGACGCTCATCGGTAAAGGGTTGGCGGTGTTCTCGCCCCTGGTGCTTGCCGACGGAATCAACGCGCTCGCCTCGGGCAATGCCGTGGGGGCGTTGCATGCGTTCTTGGGCTTGGCGGGGTTCTGGGGCGGTTTGAGGTTTGCCTCAACCGCTGGGCCGCAACTGCGCGACGCGCTCTTTCAACCAATCAGCGAGGAGGCGCAACGCAGGGCTGGTGCGCGCGTGTTTGCGCACGTGCATTCATTGTCAGTTCGGTTCCATCAGTCCAAACGCACTGGCGCTGTCTATCGCACAATCGAGCGCGGCGTGCGCGCCATAGACTTCTTGTTGCGCTTCCTTGCGTTCAATATCGCGCCGACGTTCCTTGAGCTGCTGTTGGCTGCAGGGGTTTTGGGATTCCGGTACGGATGGACGTTTTCGTTGATCGCGGCGTGCACGGTTTTGATTTATGCTTGGATCACTTTTGGGGTCACTGAATGGCGCCTCAAGCATCGCCGGCAGATGAACGAGGCTGACACCGAAGCAGCAGGACGCGCGGTCGACTCATTGCTCAATTTCGAGACGGTGAAGAGCTTTGCGGCGGAGGCGCGCGAGAGCGAACGCTATGATCGCGCGCTTGCTTCTTATGCCGAGGCGGCGGTGCGCTCGAACACCTCGCTGGTGCTGCTCAACGTGCTGCAAAATTTGATCATGAACGTGGGGCTTGTGGCGATGGTGATCGCGGCGGGCCTGTTGGCGGCTCGCGGGCCGATGGGGCCGGGCGACATTACCGCAGTCATTCTGATCATGACCAATCTCTACGGGCCGTTGAACATCCTCGGGTTTGCGTATCGCGAGATCAAGCAAACCTCCATCGACATGGAAAAGATGTTCGTTCTCCTGGACGAACGCGCGGACGTGGCCGACAGGGCGAGCGCTGTAGCCCTCCAGGCGAGCCGCGGCGAGGTTGTTTTCGAGGACGTGAGCTTTGCGCATGAGGGTCGCGATAGAGGGCTCGATCACGTGAACTTTGCGGCGCCGGCGGGAAAGACGACTGCGATCGTCGGGCCATCGGGCGCGGGCAAGTCGACGATCCTCAAACTGCTCTTCCGCTTCTACGATCCAGCCGGGGGACGGGTGCTGATTGACGGGCAGGACCTGCGCGAAGTGACCCAAGCAAGCTTGCGGCGCGCGCTGGGTTTGGTGCCGCAGGACGTGGTCCTGTTCAATGACACCATTCGGTACAACATCGCTTACGGGCGTCCAGAGGCCACGCAAGCGGAACTGGAGGACGCCGCGCGCATGGCGCAGTTGTTGGAGTTTATCGAGGGGTTGCCACAGGGCTGGGACACTCGCGTCGGCGAGCGCGGCTTGAAGCTCTCGGGAGGGGAAAAACAGAGGGTCGGCATCGCGCGCGTCGTGCTGAAAAACCCAGCCATACTGGTGCTCGATGAAGCTACTTCCTCGCTCGACAGCGCCACCGAAGCGGAGGTCCAAGAAGCGTTGGAACGGGCCTCGCGGGGGCGCACCACCCTGGTGGTGGCGCACAGGCTTTCAACCATCGCCAATGCCGACCAGATTGTAGTGCTCGACCAAGGGCGCCTCGCGGGGCAGGGAACGCATGCGCAGTTGATCGCCGGCGATGGCCTTTATGCCAACTTGTGGCGGCGCCAGGCGGAAGAGCCGCGTGAAGCAGCTGTGGCAGCCGAGTAGCGCCGCCTCAGTGGCCGGTCATGCCGGACGCTCGCGAGCGTAGCAATTTGAAGCGGCTGAAGCCCAGGGCGCTGAGGCGATCGAGGTCGAAGTCCAGCATACCCAGCATGTCGCGCTCTTTATGAGTTTGAGAGCACATGAACTCGCCGGCGCCCGTCTTGTTTATCTTCGAGATCGACATGTAGCAGATTTTCGCCGGGCAAGTCAGGGCGCAACCGGCATTGGCGAAGAGCGTGATGCGGTGCTTTTGTGGTGCGCCGACGAGGAAGTCGGTGTCTTCGTTCAGTTCCATGGGCAGCACGGCTGTGTCGTATAGATCCAGCGCCATCTTGATGCGATCATGCGTCTTCAAATTCTTGATGACGCTCGCTTCGATCCGATACTTAGGAAAATCGCGCCTGATCCAGCGCGCCAGATTGTCGTTGGTGACGATTGCGGCATTGCCGTCGCGATGAAAAACTTCCAAGAGAGGCGCTTGTTCTTCGTACTCCGCCTCTTCGACGTGGTGGTTTGTCAGGGGCAGTCTGACGCCGATCTGGCATGCGTACATGGCGGACACATCGGCGGCGGTCAGTTCCGGTGCGGTGAAAATTCGTCCGCCATAGAGCGGCGAACGCTCGACGAAGCCGAAGATGCTGTCGATTTCGTCGCGCGGGATGGCGTCGAAGTGGCGATCGAGGAAGTTCATGATCGGCACGGCGTTGGGTTTGCCGCGCGCTGAAATGGTGAATGACCGGGTCATGACCGCCCACCATCAGCGAGCGCTGGGCCGGGAGGATTGATCTTGCTCAAGACCGGCGGTCGTTCGGCGTGCCGCCCCTACGCGATAGGGGTCGTCACTCCGACTTGACTAGCACATATTCTCCGGGCGCATCGCAGAGCGGCTTGAGGGCGCCGTCGCCCGGCGTGCGCGCGGGGACCTCTGGGCCGGCGCGTTGGCGTAGCCAATTGTCCCAATAGGGCCACCAGGAGCCGGGATGTTCGTGGGCGAACGCGAACCAGTCTTCGAGTGCGCCCTTGAGGTTGGTGTTGGTCCAGTATTGGTATTTTTGCGCCGCTGGATGGTTGATGACGCCGGCTATGTGGCCGGAGCCTGCGACAATGAACTCGACCGGGCCGCCGAAGGTCTTGGCGCTGCGAAACACGCTCAGGGCCGGGGCGATGTGATCCTCCTTGGAGCTTTGCATGAAGATGGGAATCTTCACGTCCTTCAAGGACAGCGTTTCTCCCATCACTTTTAGGCTGCCTTCGGTCAGTGCATTGTCGCGATAGAACTTACGGAGATAGAACAGGTGCAGCGCCTTCGGCATGCGCGTTTGGTCGGCGTTCCAGTACAAGAGATCGAACGGGGGAGGCTGCTTGCCGATGTAGTAGTTGTCGACGACGTAGTTCCAGATCAGGTCGTTGGAGCGCAGAGCGTTGAAGGTGTCGGCCATGGTCTGCGCGCTTAGCACGCCGCCGGCGAGGTCCATTTTGTCTTCAAGGAACTTGATGCCGGCGTCGTCGGAGAAAACCAGCAGGTCGCCGGCGCACTTGAAGTCAGCTTGTGATGCGAAGAACGTCGCAGTCTGGATGCGGGTGTCGCCTTGTCGGGCCATGTGCGCGAGCGAGGCCGCCAGGAGCGTGCCGCCGACGCAATAGCCGACGGTGTTGATGCGATTGATCCCCGCTGCCTCGCAGACTGCGCCGACGGCCGCATACACCCCTTCGCGCATATAGTCTTCGAAGTCGACATCGGCCATGTCTTCGTCGGGATTGACCCAAGAAACGAGGAAAACCGTGTGGCCCTGATCGGTCAGCCAACGGATCATCGAGTTTTTCGGCTGTAGGTCGAGGATGTAGAATTTGTTGATCCAGGGCGGGAATATGAGGAGCGGGACCTCATGAACGGTCTCCGTACTCGGACTGTACTGGAGGAGTTCAAACACGCGATTGCGGAACACAACTTTGCCCGGCGTGTTGGCGACGTTGACGCCGACTTTGAACGCGTCGAGGTCGGTTTGCGAAATCGCAAGGGCGCCGCGACCGCGTTTCAAATCCGCAGCGAGGTTTTCTACGCCTTTCAGCAGGCTTTCGCCGTGAGATGAGAAGAGCGCGCGCAGCGCGGCTGGATTGGTGACGAGAAAGTTCGAGGGGGAAGCGGCGTCCACCGCCTGCTTGATGAAGAAGGCGGCCTTGCGCTTGGTTTGTTCGTCGACGCCTTCGGCTCGTTCCACCAATGCGGTGATGAAGTCGGATGTCGCGAGATAGGATTCTCGCAGCATCGAGAAGGCGGGGTTGGAGCGCCACTCCGGATCGCGGAAGCGTTTGTCGCGCACTGGCCCGTCCTCGGGCGGCTTGCCGGTTAGCATGTATCCGGCGTGGCGCTCCCAGATGTCGGCATAACGCTTCCAAAGGTCGGCGTGAGCGTCGCGGAGGGTCTCGGGTTGTTGGGCCAGATGTGACCAGACTTCGTTTAGAGCGACCTGGACGCCGAACGGGTCTGCCTGCCAACTGGTTGGATCGGCGCTCTGCTGCAGGAAAGCAGTGGAGAACACCTGGTTGGCGCGGGTCATCGCCTGGGTGAGATTCGCAGAAAGCTGGGCCAAACTTTCGGCGGTCTGCGCCATGACCAGATCGCTTAGCGGCGCGGGGGTTTCGGGTGCGGTCGCCTTGGGCGGCGCCAGGGGGGGCGCGGCCGCGGTTGCGGCAGGGCCGGCGGGCGACTTGGGTTTGGCCGACCGTTTGCGTTGGGATTTGGCGCCTGAAGCCGGCGTGCGACGGCGTTTGGGCGCCGCGGTGGGGGGCGTATCGGCTTCGGACATGACGATTCTCCCTATTGATCGCAGCTTATCGCCGTTGGCGGCGGTGGCGCAAAGGGCTGCGCTGGTGTAGGCGGGGTTCTCTTGAAGCTAGGTGGTCCCATGCGAGCGACAATCCTTTCGGCGGTCCTGCTGGTCTTGACGGCTGGATGCGCCAGCGCTGGCGAGGGTGCTTCGGGCCAGTCAGAAGGCGACGAAGGCGCTTACCCGAACCTTCGGGATGTGCCGCGCACCCACGACGCCAATATTGACGCCGATCATTGGGCAACGCTTGAGCGGGAATTGATGGAGGCGGGTGAAGCCGTGCGCTCGAATCCACGGGCGCAGCCAGCCGCCGAGGCCGAGGATCCGGCGGCATTCTTGGAAGAGGCGCAGCGCGAGCTTGAACAGGCGCGCGACGCCCATACGCCCTAATGCGGGGTGCTTTGCTTCATTCATGAGCGCTGCCGACTTTCACAAAATTCGCCGCTTGCCTCCTTATGTGTTCGAGGAGGTCAACGCGCTTAAGGCGCGATTGCGCGCGCGGGGCGCCGACATCGTCGATTTCGGCATGGGTAATCCCGACTTGCCCGTGCCGCAGCATATCGTCGAAAAGTTGTGCGAGACCGCGCAGAAGCCACGCACCAACCGCTACTCGGCGTCTCGAGGCATTGCCGGTCTGCGTAAGGCGATGGCGGGCTATTATGCGCGCCGCTTTGGTGTGAAGCTTGACCCTGACAGACAAGTGGTGTCGACGCTGGGCTCCAAAGAAGGGTTCGCCAATCTGGCGCAGGCGATCACCGCGCCAGGCGACGTGATCGTGAGCCCCAGTCCATCGTATCCAATCCACGCCTTCGGGTTCATCATGGCGGGCGGCGTTATCCGCAGCGTCGAGGCCCACAGCCCCGAGCAATACTTGTCCGGGCTCGGGCGCGCCGTGCGGCATTCAACACCGCCGCCGATCGCTATGGTGACGTGCTACCCGGCCAATCCTACCGCGCAGGTGGCCGATATCGACTTCTACAAGGACGCCGTCGCTTTCGCCCGCAAGCACAACATGTTCGTGCTCTCAGATATGGCCTATTCCGAAATCTATTTCGAAGGCGAACCGCCGCCCTCGGTGCTGCAAGTGGACGGCGCCACCGATGTCGCGGTGGAAGTCAACACGCTCTCGAAGACTTACTCCATGGCGGGGTTTCGGGTTGGTTTCGCGGTCGGCAACGAACGCCTGATCGCGGCGTTGGCGCGCGTGAAGTCCTATCTCGATTACGGCGCTTACACGCCGATCCAGGTGGCGGCGGCGGCGGCGCTCAATGGCCCTCAAGATTGCGTCGAAGAGATGCGCCAGGTTTACAAGGCGCGGCGCGATGTGTTGCTCGATGCATTCGGAAAGGCGGGCTGGCTGCTTCCGAAGCCGGCGGCATCGATGTTCGTCTGGGCGCCGGTTGCAGAACGTTTTGAAGGGATGGGATCGGTGGCGTTCGCGAAGGCGTTGATGCAGGAGGCTGAGATCGCGGTGGCGCCGGGGGTTGGCTTTGGCGAGTATGGCGAGGGCTTCGTGCGGATCGCGCTCGTCGAGAACGAGCAGCGCATCCGCCAGGCCGCGCGCAATTTGAAGCGGTTCCTGCAATCAAACGCCGGGGGTGTGCGACCATGAGCCGCCTTCGCGTTGGCATCGCTGGCCTTGGGACAGTCGGCGGCGGTTTGTTGAAGTTGTTCGCCGAGCCACGCGGGGCGTTGGCGCAGGCATTCCAAATTGTGGCCGTGAGCGCGCGGTCCCGAGATCGCGTTCGCGAGGCCGACATCAGCGCCTATCGCTGGTTCGATGATCCCGCCGAACTTGCACGCACCGCGGATATCGATGTTCTGGTCGAGTTGATTGGGGGCGGCGATGGGCCAGCGCGTCGGGCGGTTGAGGCGGCGCTTGCGCGCGGCGTCCACGTCGTGACCGCAAACAAGGCGCTGATTGCGCTGCACGGCGCGACGCTGGCTCCGCTTGCTGAGCGCAACGGCGCGAAGCTTCTTTTCGAAGCTTCGGTCGGTGGCGGCGTGCCGATGGTGAAAGCTATCAAGGAGAGCTTGGCGGGTTGCAGCACGCAGGCGATCGCGGGAATACTCAACGGCACTTCGAACTTCATCTTGTCGGAGATGGAGGAGAGCGGGCGCAGCTTCGGAGATGTACTGGCCGAGGCACAGCGGCTCGGCTACGCCGAGGCCGATCCGAGTATGGATGTTGGCGGCGCCGATGCGGCGCACAAGCTGACGATACTCGCAGCGATCGCGTTCGGCGCCCAACCCGATTTTTCACATGTTCAGGTGGAGGGGATCGAAGCCATTACGCTCACCGACATCCGCATGGCCGGCAAGCTTGGTTATCGCGTCAAGTTGCTCGCTAGAGCGGTGATGACGGCGGATGGTTTGGCGATGCGCGTACGTCCGACTCTGTTGCGTTGCGATCATCCGCTCGCGGCGGTGAACGGGTCTCTCAACGCGTTGGTGGTTGATGCTGAGCCGGTGGGGCGCTTGGCGTTCGTTGGTCGCGGCGCAGGTGCGGGTCCGACCGCTGCGTCGATCGCTTCCGATCTGCTGGACTTGGCCAATGGCTGTGGCGGCGCGCCTTTCGGGCGACCCTATGCGACGTTGCGGCCTGCCTCTGCGGCGGCGCCGCCAGACCACGGCCAGTACTATCTCCGTTTCCTGGTTTCGGATCGCCCTGGAGTGGTGGCGGCGGTGTCCGAGCGTTTGGCGCGGGAGCAGATTTCCATCGAGAGCTTTCTACAGGCGCCCCCTGCGAGCGCGGTGGTCCCGATCGTGCTCACGACGCACAGATGCCCGCGCGAGGCGCTGGACCGGGCAGTTGCCGCCATTGCCGCGCTTGAGTTCGAATTGGAGCCGCCGCTGGTGGTGGCGATTGAGACCTAGGGCCCAGATGGCCGCCGCGGGGGCGCGCGCAGGAAGGGCGCTACATGCGGAGGGCTCGAATCTCGCTAAGAGACGCTGATGGGCGCGCTTAAAGCCACGTCGCAATCGCCCGCCGTTTTTGGCGTCGAGCGCTCCTTGACTGGACGCCGCTGGCGCATTCGCGAAGCCGATCTTGGGCTCGTCGAGGCGCTGCGGCGTAAGTTCTCGCTGCCGGAGATTGCCGCGCGCGTGATGGCGAGCCGCGGCGTTGACCTCGAAAGTGCGGATGCCTTCCTGCGTCCGACCTTGCGCACGCACTTTCCCGATCCTTCCAGTTTCAGAGACATGGATGAGGCGGCGCGCGTAATCGAGGACGCTATCGTCACGGGACGCGCCAGCGCGGTGCTTGCCGACTACGATGTCGATGGCGGTTCGTCGGCGGCGCAACTTGTACGCTATTTTCGCGCGCGCGGGCGGAACTTGCAGATCTATGTGCCGGATCGGCTGAAGGAAGGGTACGGCCCTTCGACCGTCGCGTTCGAGCGACTGAAGGAGCAAGGCGTACAACTCGTCATCACCGTCGATTGCGGGGCCGCCGCGGAAGAGCCGCTACGCGCGGCGGCATCGCTCGGCATCGATGTCGTCGTGCTCGATCATCACTTGATGTCGGGGCCCCCGCCGCCGGCGCGGGCCGTGGTCAACCCCAACAGGCTGGACGACGCATCGGGGCAGGGACATCTCACGGCGGCGGGGGTGGTGCTGGTGGCGTTGGCGGCGGTCAATCGCGAGGCGCGACGTCGCGCCTCCCCCGGCTCGAATCATTTGCCTGACTTGATTCAACTTCTCGATCTGGCAGCGATCGGCACGGTCTGCGATGTGGCGCCGCTTACCGGTTTCAACCGCGCCATCGTCGCGCAGGGCCTTAAAGTTCTGAAGAACGGGGCGAACATCGGGCTCAGCGCGCTGGCGGAGAACGCTGGCCGCAAGGGTTCGGCGAGCGTGTACGATTTTGGGTTCGTGCTCGGGCCGCGCATCAATGCGGGCGGTCGCGTGGGCGATGCGTCGCTCGCTACACGTTTGTTGTCGACAGAAGACCTCGCAGAGGCGGCCGAGCTCGCGGCAACGCTCGAAGCACTCAACCAAGAACGGCGGCAGCGTGAAGCGGAGATGCTGGCCGACGCGGAGTCGGCCGCACTCGCCGAAGCGGAAAGGCGGGCGGTGGTCATCGTGGGTTCGCACACCTGGCATCCGGGCGTGATCGGCATAGCGGCGGGGCGCTTGAAGGACCGGCTGATGAAACCAACGATCGTGCTGGGCGGTGTTCGAGCCGATGAGCCGGCGAAGGGTTCTGGTCGCTCTACGCCTGGCGTCAACTTGGGCGCGGCGGTGGCGGCGGCGAAGCAGGAAGGTTTGCTGATCAATGGCGGGGGTCATGCGGCTGCAGCTGGGCTCACGGTTGAGTGGGATCGTGTCGAGCCGCTCAAGGAGTTTCTCTCATCTTTCCTCGCCGCCGAAATCGCCGCTGCTGCCGGCGAGGCGCGCGCTCTCACAGTAGACGCGGTTGGCGCCGTCGGCGCCATGGATATCGCGCTGATAGATGCACTCGAACAGATCGGGCCCTATGGACAAGGCCACCCCGAGCCCATCTTCGTGTTGTCGGACGTGCGCGCCAGCTACGCCAAGATTGTCAAGCAGGACCATGTGCGCTTCAGCTTGGAGGATGCGCGCGGCGCTCGCGTTGGGGGCATCGCATTTCGAGCTATGCAGGGCCCGATTGGTGAAGCCTTGATGAAGCGCGATGCTGGCTATCATGCGGCGGTTCGTGTGAAGCGCAATGACTTCAACGGCGCCTCCAGGGCGGAAGTGGAAATCGTCGATCTGGCGCTCGCGAGTTAAGGGTTTAGCAATGGCGCGCTCGCAGCGTCGCTGTCATGAGTCGACGTTGGTCACGACGGCGTAGGCGCGGCGGCGCAAGCGAATCCAAGGTGGCGATGGGTCTGTTTGCATTCGCCTGCCTTGCGCTGGCGTGCGCGCCGACGCTGTTGCGAAGTGAACATGGTCTTGAGGCCGCGGCGACGCCTGTCGGTGCGGCTGCGGAGATTTCGACGCGGGATATTCGGGTTGTCGATGGCGACACCATCGAAGCGCTCAGCACGGGCGAGCGCATCCGACTGGCGAATGTCGACGCCGCAGAAATCGGGGCCGGCGCCAACTGCGTCGCAGAGGCGCGCCATGCGCTCGCGGCCAAGGCGGAACTCAGTCTTATGATGCGACGCGGCGAGCGCGTAGCGTTCGCGCGGATTGGCCACGATGCGTACGGGCGCACGCTGGCTGGTGTCGCCATAGACGGACGCGATGCAGGCGCTGCGCTAATCGCGGCTGATTTGGCGCGCCCCTGGGACGGACGGCGCCGGGAATGGTGTGGTGCGCGCGGGGAATTGCTTCACTAGAGGCTGCTTGTGCTTGATCGAGGGGCAGGGGTCGTGCAGATGACCTGCCCTTGGATGGGTGGCCGAGTGGTTTAAGGCACCGGTCTTGAAAACCGGCGTGGGTGCAAGCCCACC
>CAYRHK010000011.1:0-19671 GCA_964423825.1 uncultured Terricaulis sp.
GTTCGCGCCGGCCCATTCGGCCCTGCACTCGCATGAGCTGTGGATAGTGGCTGTTTCAGCGGTCCTGGTCGTCACGGGAGGGTTGTTGGAGTGGACGGCTCGACGCGGGGGCGGGCGAGCCGGGTTTCCATGGCTGTTTGGCCTGTCGGTGGCGGCGTTCGTGGTTAACCTGCTGATGGTAGTCTCGCATCAGGCTTAGTCTTCGGGCGGTGCTTCAGCATTGGTTCACCCAACGGCGCCAGTCTGGGGAGTAAGCCTGAATCTGCCAGGATCTCACGGGGACCCCAAATGCGCATCCTGATCGCCGAGGACCATCCCGACAATCGCGAGATGCTGACAAGGCGTCTTGAGCGCCGCGGCTTCGAGATTCATGTCGCGCAGAACGGCGCAGAGGCCGTTGAAAAGGCCAAGTCGTGCGCGCCCGATTTGATCCTCATGGACATTTCGATGCCGGTGATGTCGGGTTTGGAAGCCACGCGGGTGCTGCGTCAAACGCCGGACGTAAGTCACATCAAGATCGTCGCCCTCACGGCGCACGCCATGGAGAGCGCCCGCCACGAATGCTTGGCGGCAGGGTGCGATGACTTCGCGACCAAGCCCGTGGACTTCGCGGGATTAGTGGCGCTGATCGAAAAGTACGCCGCCTAAATCTGCATTAATCTTACCGCGTCCTTCAGAAAAAATCCGTTCAATCAGCCGTTTGCGTTAGCCCGCCTTCAACCAGCGTGCGGTAAAGTTTCGCATTGGTATTGGTTTTTGGGGGCGCGAGTGGGGCGAATGTCCTCAGCGCAAGGCGAAGAGGCAGGCGCCGTTGCGGCGCGCCTCGGCCGTATTCTCCTGGTCGATGATCAGGCTCAGAACCGCGACATGCTCGGGCGGCGGCTCGAGCGGCGCGGTTACGAGGTTATTTTGCGCGAAAGCGCCGTAGGCGTTGAAGACGAGATCGCCGAACAGGGTGTGGAACTCGTCTTGCTCGATTGGATGATGCCGGATCGTTCGGGGCTGGACGCGCTGATCGGTATTCGCAAGCGGTACGACGCAGAGCACGTGCCGGTGATCGTGGTGACGGCGTTCGACGATAGCGACATCGTTTCCACAGCGCTTGAGGCCGGGGCCAACGACTACATCCCGAAGCCAATCGATTTGCGCGTGCTGAGCGCGCGAGTGCGCGCCCAGCTTGACCGCCGCAACGCGGTTCTCGAACTCGACGCGATCCGCAACGACCTCGAAATGACGGTGCAGCAGCGTACCCAAGACCTGATTGACGCCAATGAGTCGCTTTCGGCTGAAATCAACGAGCGTCAAGCTGCGGAGGCGCGCGCTCAGAGTCTTGCACGTCACGATCCGCTCACGGGCCTCGCTAACAGGCGCCATTTCCTGGAAGAGCTGGACCGCCGGCTCGCGCTGATCGGCGACGAACAATTCGCCTTTGCTTTGATGTTCGTGGATCTCGACCGCTTCAAGCCGATCAACGATGTGCACGGTCATGCGATCGGCGATCAGCTGCTTCAGGTGATCGGCGCGCGCTTGTCGGCATGCATACGCGACGATAGCTTTTCGGCGCGCGTTGGCGGTGACGAGTTCGCTGTGCTCTTGGAGGGCCCAAGCGGACGGGAGGCGGTGGCGGCGGCGGCGCGGCGCGTGTTGCACGAATTGGCTGCGCCGATCCTGATAAACGGACTGAAGCTGACGGTAGGGGCCTCGATCGGCGTTGCGCTTTGCCCTCACGACGGACGTACAGCCGCCGACCTCCTGCAGCGCGGCGACGCGGCAATGTTGCGGGCAAAGGAAGATCGCGGCGCCTACAAGTTCTTCGATTCCTCCATCGACGAAGCGTTGAAATCGAAAGCGGCGTTGGAGACCGAATTGCGCGCGGCCATACCTGGCGGCGAAATCATTCCGTACTTCCAGCCGGTGGTGAATTTGGCGACGGGAGAGCTCGCTGCTTTTGAAGTGCTGGCGCGTTGGCCACACCGTATGCGCGGCATGATCGCGCCGAACCTCTTCATTCCGGTCGCCGAGGACGCGGGCCTTGTAGACGCGATGTTCTGGGCGCTCCTGGCGCAGTCCTGCCGCAAGGCGCTCGAGGCGCCCGGCGAATTCAATCTCGCGGTCAACATCTCTCCCAGCCAGGTTCGCGACCAGTGGTTTCCCGAGAAGGTCTTGCGGACGCTGAGGGAGACGGGCTTTCCCGCGCAACGTCTTGAAATCGAGGTCACGGAGAGCGCCACGATTGGCGATGTGGCGCGCGCGAAGTCTTCGTTGATGTCGTTGAAGAACCAAGGCGTCCGGGTCGCACTCGACGATTTTGGAACCGGCTATTCATCGCTGTTCCTGTTGCGCGAGTTGCCAATCGACAAGATCAAGATCGACCGCTCGTTTGTGTCACGGCTCACCAGTGATCGTGAGTGCGGCACAATTGTCGGCGCGCTGGTGGGGTTGGGGCGCGCGCTGGGCCTGCAAGTGACGGCGGAAGGCGTCGAAGACGCCGAGACAGCCGAGGCGCTGACGCGGCTCGGCTGCGAATTCGCACAAGGTTTTCTCTTCGGCGCCGCCGGGGCGAATCCGCTCTATGACGGGCAGGGGTTGCGCGCGGTCGGCTAGGGTTAGGCGGCCGCCTGATAGGCGAACCACACATTTGGTTCTTCGTAGCGCCCCACATCATGCTCAAGATCGATGTCCACTGCGGTCAGGGCGCCAGGAACCGAGTACCGGCCAGGGGTTTCAAAGGTTCGCCCCGCCCATGTTTCCCAAAACGCGACCGGTTCTTCGACGACCATTGAACGGGAGGCTTCGCCGACAATCTTGCCGCCGGAGGCCAAGTGGCTTCGCAGCCAAGGATCGTAGGCGCGCCCTTTGTTATCGGTCCAAGCAAGGTACTCGTGCATGGGCACCTCGGGGTGACTCGCCTTGGCCGTTGGGCGCACGGGGATCACCACGCCCTCAAAGCCGCATTGCTCGGCAACGTCGCGCATGGCGCCGATCACGACGCGGGCGAGGCCCTTCGAGCGATGCACTTGCGGCACCGAGATGCCGAGGCCGCCCAACATATTGGGCGTGGTTTGCGCTTGCCCGGCGGACTCCACGATCCAGTCCCAGCCCTCTTCGGGCAAGCGCGCCGGATCGGGGCAGAAGAAGGGTACGCAGCAGCCAATGGCGACGGGATATCCCGATGCCTCATCGACGAGGCAGAGTTGGAAGTCCGCGTAGCGCTCAAGCAGTTCGTCGTAGTGCTTGAAGTGTGCCCGGGTAAAATTCAGGTACCCAAGCGCGTTCCAGGCTGACTGCTCGATTGCAACTGCCGCGCGATTGAGCGCAGCACTGTCTGCACGCGTTTTTACTGCGTAGCGCGTCATGAACACCATCCGACACTTGAGATTTTACTTTTCAGTGCTGCGAGACCGTAACCCTGGCGTGTTGCGACCTGCGAAAACACTAATAACGCGTAAATTTCCCTCGCGCAAGACTTAAACTGTATTTACCTAAGTAAATAAGCAAGGTTAATTGACTTGGTTAACAGGCTGCTCTTAGTAAATGCCAAGTAATAAACTTTGCAGTGGGCAAAATATTGGCTGCTACGTAAGGTTATATTTGTGAAATTGTGACACAGAGGAAAGTGTTTGCCACACTAGCGCGTCGAAGATCTCATGTCGCAAAGCATCAGTTCTACAAAGTACGAGAACAGCTTAACGCGGTTAACACGCGTTATTGGGTTTGCGCTGGTTTTCTTTGGGGCGCTGTTGCTCGCGGTGATTGCATATGCTGGCATTTCCGCGAACCGCAACGCGATAGAACGTGAGCGCCAGCTTGTGGAGAACGCGCTCGATCAGGCAGTCAGCCGGGTTCTGAACGAGGAGAAGGCCATCGCGTGGTGGGATGACGCGGTCATCAACGCGCAAATGAGGCCCCTCGACCTGGAGTGGATCGAGACCAACATCGGCGTGTACTTCTACGAGACCTACGGTCACGACGAGATGTACCTGGTCGATGGCGCCAACCGTCCAGTCTACGCCAATATCGGCGGCGAGTTGCAGAATGATCCGGCGGGCGCGTTCCGGCGGCGGGAAGAGGTGTTGCGGGGTGTGGTTTGGGCCGCCCGCGGTACGCCGGACTCAAGCCTGCGCGTCCGGGATGGCACCTTTACCGAAGATCAGGAACGCTATTCGTTCCTGCTCGGCGCTCGCAACGCGGGTTGGTCGGGCCACATCTTATCGGTTGATGGCGCGCCCGCGGTGGTATCGGCCATGGCGATCGTTCCCAGCGTCGACGCCGAAGTGCTGGTTGGCGAGCCGCATCTCATGGTGTCCGTGGTTCGCGTCGACCCCGCCTTCATGGAGGCCGTTGGGCGCACCTTGCTGATGCCTGACCTGCGGTTCTCATCCTCGCCTCCGACCGACAGCAATCTGGCGGCTACTCCATTCGTCGCCGACGATGGGACGATGCTGGGCTATTTGAGTTGGACGCCGAAGCGCCCCGGCCATGCGCTGCTGGCGTTCGTGTTGCCGATGGTGGCGATGGGGGTGTTCGGCGCCGGTTTGCTGACGTGGGTGATGATGAAGCGCTTGAACCGCGCTTCCGGAGAACTCGCGGATCAGGAGGCGGAGTCGCGCCATCAAGCGTTGCATGACGCGCTTTCCGGTCTGCCCAATCGTCACAACTTCGTGTCGAGGCTGCAGGAGGCGCTCGACTCGCTCATAAAATTCCGAGCCAACATCCGGGTGGTGGTTGCTTACATCGACGTCGACCGCTTCAAGGATGTCAACGACACCATGGGCCACCAAGCCGGCGACGCCCTGATCATGGCGGTCGCGGAGAGGCTGCGCGAGGCGATCGCGCCCACCGACTTTCTGGCGCGCTTCGGCGGCGACGAATTCGCGGTGTTGCGCCGCGTGGGCGGCGCTCGCGCCGTGCAGGAGCTGAGCGCCTTGCTGCGGGCGGCGTTCGAAACGCCGTTCGATGTGTGCGGGCAAAGCATCCGCATGACGGCCTCGATCGGCATCTCGATGGCGCCAGACCATGGCGCCACGCCTGAAGAACTCATGCGTCATGCCGATATCGCGCTTTACGAGGGCAAGAAGAATGGGCGCGATTGCGCGATGGTGTTCGATGCGCAGATGGCGTCTGATGTCGAGCGCAGGCGCACCATCGAACTTGATCTCCATGCCGCGCTGACGGCGGGCGGATTGGACTTGCACTATCAACCGTTGATCGCTTGCGGCGACGGGCGCGTCACCGGCGTGGAGGCATTGCTGCGCTGGACACACGAAGAGCTGGGCTCGGTGTCGCCTGCGGTGTTCGTGCCGATCGCGGAGGAAGCGGGGTTGATGCCGGCGCTCGGCGCGTTCGTGATCGAGCGCGCGTTTATAGACGCGAAATCGTGGCCGGGCCTCGATGTCGCGATCAACTTGTCTCCGGTTCAGTTCAGGCACGTCGACTTGCCGCAATTCCTGGCGCGCATGTTGGCGCATCACGACGTCGATCCGCAACGCATCGTCTTCGAAGTCACCGAAGGCGTCTTGATGGAATCGACCGAACGGAACCGCGAAATTCTCGACGCCATTCGCGCGATGGGTTTCAAGGTCGCGCTCGATGATTTCGGCACCGGGTATTCGTCGCTGCGCTATCTCAGCGATTTCCGCTTCGACAAAATCAAGATCGACCGCGCTTTCGTCACCGGCGTTCAGGAACGCAAGCGCGCGCTCACGATAATACAGTCGGTGGTGACGCTCGGGCGAGGGCTGCAGATGGACATCGTGGCCGAGGGGGTCGAGACCGAGGCGGAAGCATCGGTGATGCGGCTGCTGGGCGTGACCGAACTGCAGGGCTTTTACTTCGCGCGCCCGCTTCCGGCGGCGAAGATCGCCCAGGTTGTCGCGGCGTTCGACGGCTCCCAAAAGGATGCGCCGCAGACGGCCATGTCGCCCGCGGAGCGAGCCGTCCAACACGGTTGATTGCTGCGCTGCAACAAAGGCGGTGGCGTCGCCGATGGGGCGCCGCGATCTATCCCCGATTGCGGGCGCGGTGCGTGCGCCGAGCTATAGACAAAATTCGGCAAAGCCGGCATGCCAGCTAGGTGCGCTGCCGAGGGGTACTCGGCGCGTACGACGGGCATGGTCGAACTCATGCGGCGCTCTCACGAACGTCGGCTTGAGGCGGCGGCTAGAGGGGCTGCCGCGCGTTGACCTGACCGCGTTCGGAAGGGGACGGAGCCGGCATGCGCATCAAGACGATTCATCTCGCAGGTCTGGCGGCCGTATTCGCCGGAGGCGGTGCAAAGCAGGCGGCGGCGGATGACCTCACAATTTCGACGGCGACCACCACCCCGGTCGTCACCTCCGCGGCGGCGAACGCGACGCCGGGTGATGTAACGGTGACGAGCACCGGTTCGATCGCGGTTACGGCTGGCCAAACCGCCATCACGGTGAACACCAGCAACGATGTGCTGATGGACGGCGCGCTCAACTCGACCAACGCAAACAACACCACCGGCGTTCTGATCCTGGGCGGCAACACCGGCACGATCACGCTCGACGAAGGCAGCTCCATCTCATTGCTGGAGGACTTCACGCCGACAGATTCGGATAGCGACGGCGACTTGGACTCGCCCTTCGCAACCGGCAGCAACCGGTATGGGGTTTTCCTGCAGGCGGGGCCGACGTTTACCGGCGATATCATCAATCGCGGTTCAATTATCATCGAAGGCAATGATTCCGCGGGCATTCGTCTGGATGGGTTGCTGACAGGCGATCTGACGTCGTCTGGCGGCATTTCAGTCACCGGGGACAATTCTTATGGCGTCGGCATCAACGGCGGTCTTGCAGGCGGCGTGACCGGCGACGTCAACATCACGGGAGCGGTTTCGGTGCGCGGCGCCAATAGCGTCGGGTTGTTGGCCGATGCCCCGATTGGCGGTGCGCTCAATGTCGGCGGCACGTGGACCGTATCGGGCTACGACAGCCTCGTGGTTCCTTCGTCGACCCTGGAGCCGGATGATATCCAGGCTGGCGGGCCAGCCGTGCAGGTCAATTACAGCGTTGGTGGCGGCGTGACGATACTCGGCATTGGGGTTGAAGATGACCTCGATGACGATAATGACGGCATCGACGATATCGGCGACGACGCCGATCCGAACGACGATGCGACTGCATCCATTTCGAGCTTCGGGCCCGCTCCTGCCTTGTTGATCGAGGCTGCGCCGGGCGTGAATCTTGTGCTTGGCGCGACGGCGTCGGGCTATGGCCTGAACGTTCGCGGCTCCGTCCTAGGTTCAAGCCTCTATGACGGCATCTCGGCGACGGGGATCGAACTCATAGGCGGCGCCGGCGGCGCCACGGTGACGACCGCCAACGGTGTGCTGGTCGACAATTTCGTCAATGTACTCGCGCGCGAGGCCAACGCCACGGGGATCCACATCGGCAATCTCGTCGACGTGCCGAACCTCGTTATGCGCCGGCGGGTGTCGTCAGTCGTCGTGGCTGATGCAGGTCAGACTGCGTACGCGGTCCGGATCGATGGCACAGCGAACGTTCCCAACATCGTCAATCGCGGCGAGGTGGAGTCGACGGCGATCGGCGCCACGGGGAACGCCGTCACGATTCAAGATCTGTCCAATACTGTCGCCACGATCACCAATTCCGGTGAGATTACCGCGGATATCTTCTCCGTTGACGACGATCCGAGTGACAATGTTCCCGCACCGCCGATCACCGGCTCGGCGATCGCGATCGACGTGTCGGCGTCGACGATCAATGTCACGCTGACGCAAGAGGCGGATGCGATTTTCACCGACCAGGACGCCAACGACGACGACTCGACCGTTCGCCCGGACGTCTTGATCCGTGGCGACATCTTGTTTGGATCAGGCAGTGACACATTCAACTTGCTTGCGGGCGAGGTTGAAGGGGACATCTCATTCGGCGGCGGCGCAGACACGTTCGTCGTCAATGGCGGCGCGAGCTACACGGGGCGACTGAGCGACTCAAACGGTTCGCTGACCCTCAACGTCATCGACGGCAGCCTCATTCTGACCAACGATACCGCGAATGGCACGATCAACCTTACGTCCGCGACCTTTGCTGCTGACGCCATCCTGGGCATCGATCTCTCCGATGTCGCCGGCGAGAGCGTTTATCTGAACGCCAGCGGCGCCATAACATTTGCGCCGGGTTCGCAGCTCCTGCTCGATGTTCCGGATGGTTTGCCGGTCACCGACACTATTACGTTCATCACGGCGGCAGGCGGTTTGGACGCGGCCGCAGTCCTGGGTGCGGTGACCACCGATGGCACGTCGTATCTGTACAATCTGAGCGTTGGCTACGTTGCTGGCGACCCCAACTCCTTGGAGGCCACCTACGCCATCAAGACGCCGGTGCAGCTGGGGCTAACGGCCAACCAAACGGCGGCCTTCGATCCCATCCTCACGGCGTTGCGCCTTGATGACGACGCCTCGGCCGCGTTCGCGGCATTGTCCAACTCCGCTGACTTTTTCGACGCCTACGAAGACCTGTTGCCCAGCTATTCTTCCGCAGCTGCGGAGATCGCAACCACCGCCATTCGCCAGGGGCAAGCGGCGAGCAACAATCGCCTGTCTTCGACGCGGCTCCACGGGCTCGACGAGGTTTCGATCTGGGCGCAAGAAATTGGCTACAGCGTCAGCCGCACGCCGCCGACTAGCAACGGTCAAGACTATGACGGCAATGGATTTGGCGTCGCTTTTGGCATCGATGGCCCCCTCGATAATGGTGCGCTGTTCGGTCTCTCGGCCGCGTTCGTCGCATCGGAGGTTACGGAGGAGGGACGGCCCGAAGGCGGCGAGATCTCGGCATGGTTCGCGCAGGCCAATGCCTATTTGGGCGCGGGCCTGGGACCCGTCGATCTTGACCTCGTCGGCGGCTTCGGCGGCGGCAAACTGCGTTCGCGCCGGTTCGTAGAGATTGGCGACACTTTCGAAGCGTTGTCGGAAGGCGAATGGTGGACCTTTGAAGGGCACGGTTCGGCGCGGGTGTCGGCGCCGATGAACGTCTTGGATTGGTTCACGGTTACGCCGCAGGGGGCGCTGACCTACGTCGCGCTTTCGGAAAGCAGCTATACGGAGAGCGGCGGCGGCGCTGCTATCGACTACGACGTCGATAGCGCATTCTCGCATCGCCTTTGGGCTGACGCCGGCGTCGAATTTAGCGCACGCTTCCAAGGGCGCGGGCAGTCGGTCATCGCGCCGCGCCTGTTCCTTGGCTATCGCGCCAACGTGCTCGACGAGGAAGCAGAACGGACGGTTCGGTTCGCGTCGGGCGGCGCTGACTTTACCTTGGTGGACGAACCCATCGGCGATGGCGGTCCCGTTGTCGGCATTGGCTTTGACGCCACCAATGGCTATTCGACGTTCTCGCTCGGTTATGAGGGCGAGTTCACCGACCAAATCGATCGGCACAGCATTAATGCCGCCATTCGTTTCCGCTTCTAGGCGGGTCTAGGCGGCGCGTTCAACGGTCGGCCTAGGCGGCGGCGCGGCGGCGCGTGCCGCTTCGATATCGGTCGAGGTCCACAAGCGACTGTCAGCGGCAAGCGGGCGATGGCGATGGCGCGCGGCGAGGCCTTCGCGATAGAGGCGGCGATAGTCGCTCTCCAGGCCGATCTCGCGGGTGTCGTGATCGTAGGCGATCGCGACATCCAGGTAGGCGTCGAGATTGGCGAGGTCGGGCTGGGGCAGACGGCCTGCAGCGTAATCGCCCGCCATCTCGCGATAGAGGCTCTCGAGGTTGCGCGCCAAGTTCTCGATATCGAACAGCAGGCAGGTTTCGCGGTTCGCGATCAGGCGATCGCGCAGTGAATGCAGGTCGAGGCGATCGGTGGTGGCGAGTGCGATCGCGCGGCTTACGAAGGCCTGTGGGGTGTCCGCGACGAGTTCAGGCGCGCCGGCCGCGCGCACCAGCGATCCGCAAACGCGAGACGCGAAAGAACGGCCGCTCAAGGTCAGCACCGGTACGCCCATCCACAGCGCATCCGAGGCGGTGGTGTGGGCGCCATACGGGATGGTGTCGATGACAAGATCGGCGAGCGGATAGCGCGCAAGGTGGTGGGCGTTGGCGAGCTTCGGGGCGAACGCCAAGCGCTCCCTGGCGACGCTATTGGCTTCGGCATAGGCGCGCAGGCGATCGTTGGTCTCGCGATTGTAGTCGAGCAGCCACAGCACGCTGTTGGGCGTTTGGCGCAGGATTTCCAGCCAACGATCGAACGAGTAGCGCGTGATCTTGTGGGCGGCGTTAAAGCTGCAAAATACGAATGCATCATCGGGAAGGCCGGCCTCGGCGCGAGTCGGCGTAGCGTCAGCGACGTGGCGCTTGCGGTCGTTGGGCTGGTAACATGGAAGCCGCAGCACTCGCTCTGAGTAGTACATTTCGAGCGCAGGCGGGATGATCCAGTCGTCGGCGATGATGTAGTGATGGAAGGGGCTGCCCATGGTTCCGGGATAGCCCAGCCAATTTACCTGGATCGGCGCGGGGCGCTGGGCGAAAATGCCGAGGCGCGCGTCGCGCGTGTGGCCGTTGACGTCTACGAGGATATCAATGCCGTCAGCTGCGATGCGCCGAGCGGCTTCGCCATCGCTCAGTTGTCGAATGTCGGTCCAGTTTGACACCGCGGCCCGGTAGCGTTGGTTGATCGCGTCGTCGCTTGGGATGCCGCAATAATAGACGAAAATGTCTATGGCCTTGGCGTCGTGCGCTTCAAAAAGCTGCGCCATCAGGTAGCCCACCGCGTGGGCGCGCAGATCGGACGACACGTAGCCGACCCGCAAGCGTCGGTTCGGATCAATCGGCGCGTTGCGGCGATCGGCGTGACCCGCGGCGGCGTAAGGCGCGAGTGCTTGTACATAGCGATCGGCAATTGCGAGCTGAAACAAGGGGTCATCGGCGTAGGCGCAAGCCGACAAGGGATGGAAGCGTGAGAGAAATGTCTTGCGATGTACTCTGGCGCCCAGGCCTGAGGCTATCGGCCACTTGCATTGCGCCAGCCTGACGGCGGCGTATTGCTCGAGTACGTCTCGCTGCTCCGGATTGATGTCGAGGCATTGAACGAGCGCGATTTCGGCGGTTTCGTGCTGCTGGTTGTCGCTCATCAGGCGGCTAATCTGCTTTAGCAGCGTTGTCTTGTACTCAATGGCGTCGCCGCTGACCGCATTCATGCGCGCGAGGCCAGTCTTCCATTGCTCGATCGCTTCTGCTGCCGCGCCGCGGCGCTCAAGGGCGCTGCCAAGATTGATGTGCGCGGGGGCAAAGTCTGGATTGCGCGCCAGTGCGGCGCGCAAGGAAGCTTCAGCCCCCGGGGCGTCGCCCAGTTGCGCCTGCAGCGTCGAGCAATTGAAATGGGCGATGAAGGCCAGCGGGTCCTCGCCGTTCATGGCGATCCAGACCTGATAGAGCTGGCGGGCTTGTTCGGCGTGGCCGCCTTGGCCCAACTGCTGCGCGACCGCAATGAGTTCGGCGAATGTGAGTGCGCCAGATGTCGTTTTTTGAAGCGCGGCCAGGAAGGAGTTTTGCGACATCGAGCGCCTCGGACCTCATTGCGAGGGCGCGGGCGCTGGGGCGCCAGCGAGCGGGCCCCGCGCGTGTGCGCGCGAAACTCCGCTGCTTCGGATTGCAAAAAGCTTAACGCTCCGCCGCCAGGCGCCGGCGCTTGGGGCTAGACCGCAGCCAAGTACGCCTCGATCTGGTCGCTGTCCAAGCTTGCCACTTGCGTCGAGGTGAAGGCGTAGATCTGCGTTGAGGTGAAGGACGAGATATTGGTGGTGGACAGGTGGTCAAGCTGTGTGACGGTGAGCGAGGGGATCTGGGTCACCAGCATGGCGGCGATCTGAGCAGAACTCAGTCCAGCCACGACCGTGGTCGACCAGGCCTGAACCTGCGTGGTCGCCAGAGCGCCGATCTGGGTATCGTTGAACTCGGCGACGTCGGCGGCGCTTAGCGCTGCAATTTGGGTGGTCGCCAGCGAGCGGATCTGGGTTGTATTCAAGGATGCGACCTGCGCGCTTTCGAAGGCGGCGAAGGTTTCCGTTCCCAGCTTGGATAGCTGAGCGGCAGTGAAGGCCGCGACCTGCGTGTCGGAGAGCGAGACAACGTTGGTCGAAGTGAACGCTTGAACCTGGGTGGTGTTCAGGGCCGCCAGCTGAGTGACGGTCAGTTCGGCGACATCAGCGGCGGCGAGAGCGCTGATCTGGGTGCTCGTAAGTGCGCGCGCTTGGGTCGTGCTCAAGCCGGCAACCTGCGTGGCGTCGAGGGCTGCCAGGTTGGTAGCGGTGAAGGCCGCGATCTGCGAGGCGGTGAAGGCTTGCACCTGGGTCAACACGAGCGCTGCGACTTGTGTTTCCGTGAGAGCTCCAACCTGAGTTGTCGTGAGCGCTGCGATCTGTGTCGCGGTCAGCGCCTGCACTTGGGTATCAGCCAGGGCCGATACATTCGTGGCGGTCAACGCCTTGACCTGATTGGCCGTGAATGCCGCCACTTGGGTCGCGACGAACTCGCCCACATCCGTGGCGGTGAGAGAGGCGACCTGCGTGGTCGAGAGCGCCGCCACCTGCGTGATTGTGAGGGCGGCGACCTGGGTGTCGCTCAGATTGTTGACGCTCGTGGTCGAGAGCGACTGCACCTGCGTCGCGGTGAGCGCAGCCACTTGGGTGTCGGCGAGGGCGGCGATCTGTGTCGTGTTGAGGGCGCGCGCTTGCGAGGTTGTAAAGGCTGCGATCTGGGTTGCGGCGAATTCGCCGATGTCGGTGGCGTCGAAGCCGCCGATCTGCGTCGTCGTGATCGCCTGCACCTGCGTGGCGTTCAAGGCGCCAACTTGTGTGGCGTCGAGCGCTGCGAGGTTGGTGTTCGAGAATGAGCGAATTTGAGTCGCAGCGAATGCGCCGACCTGCGTGGTCGTCAGCGCCGCCACTTGCGTGGTGGTGAACGCCGCCAGCTTGGTCGTGTTTAGCGACTGCAGTTGAGTTGCGGTGAGCGCTTGAACCTGGGTGTCGGCGAGGGCGGCGAGGTTGGTCGTAGACAGCGCGGCGAGTTGGGTCGTGCTTAGGGCCGCGATCTGGCTTGCAGCGAACTCGCCGACATCGGTTGCGTTGAGCGCTGCGACCTGGGTCGTGGTCAGCGCGCCAACTTGCGTCGTCGTCAGCGCCGCCACTTGGGTATCCGCCAAAGCCGACAGGTTGGTGGTCGATACCGACTGAACCTGGGCAGCGGTCAAGGCGGCGACCTGGGTTTCGGAGAGGTCTCCGATATTGGTCTCAGACAGGTTGCGCACTTGGGTGGTGCTGAAGGCGGCGATCTGGGTTGTATGGAACTCCGCGATGTCGCCGGCGCCGAGCGCATTCAGTTGCGTGGAGGTCAAAGCGGTGACCTGGGTCGTCGTCAGCGCGGCGACTTGTGTGGCGTCGAGCGCGGCCAGGTTTGTGGTGTTGAGCGCCTGCAGCTGCGTGGCGGTCAAGGCGGCGACCTGGGTCGTGGTCAGCGCAGCGGCTTGCGTTTCCGTCAACGCGCCGACGTTTGTGGTCGACACGGCCGCGAGTTGTGTGGTGGTCAGCGCCGCCACCTGGGTATCGGCAAGCGCTGAGAAGTTGGTGCTGGTGAGCGCGACAACCTGCGTCGCAGTCAGCGCTGCAACCTGGGTGGCGGCAAATTCGTTGATGTCAGTGGTTTCGAATGCCGCCACTTGAGTGGTGCTGAGGGCGCGCACTTGGGTGGTGTTGAGCGCGGCCACTTGCGTGATTTGCAGGGCGGAGACTGCTGTCGTTGAAAGTGCGGTCACTTGTGTGGCCGTGAGCGCGCCGATTTGGGTCTCGGTCAAGGCGGCGGCGTTTGTCGAGCTGAGATTGGCGACCTGGGCAGCGGTCAAGGCGGCAACCTGGGTCGTCGTCAGCGCGGCGATCTGGGTGTCGTTCAGGGACGCGAGATTTGTGGAGGACAGCGCTTGAAGCTGTGTCGTCAGCAGCGCCGCGACCTGGGTGTCCGCCAGGTCGGCAATGTTGGTTGTGGTCAGCGCCTGGACTTGCGTGGTGGCGAGCGCGCGCAGCTGCGTTGTGTTGAACTCGGCCACGTCGGTGGCGCTCAACGCCGCGACTTGCGTCGTGGTGAGGCCCTTCACTTGCGTGGTCGTCAATGCCGCGACTTGCGTCGCATCGAGGGCGGACACCGCTTCAGTGCTGAAGCGCGCCACTTGCGTGGCCTTGAAAGCAGCGACCTGCGTTGCTGTGAACTCCGCGATGTCGGTGGCGTCAAGGCCGTCAATCTGGGTCGTGGTCAGCACGCCAATTTGCGTCGTCGTCAGAGCGGCGGCCTGTGTGGCGTCAAGCGCGGAGAGAGCCGTTGCGGTCAGCGCCTGAATCCCGGTCGAGCCGAATGCTACGATTTGCGTGTCTGCCAGGCTGGCGAGGCTTGCAGCGTCTAGCGCCTGGATTTGCGTGCGCACCAAGGCGGCGATCTGAGTGGTGGTGAACTCCGCCAGATTGGTGGCGTCGAGGGCAGCGGCTTGGGTGGTGGTCAGCGCCTTGATCTGCGTGGTGGTCAGCGCAGCGGCTTGAGTGGCGTCGAGCGCGCCGATTACGTCAGTTGAGAGGTCGCGGATCTGGCTGGCGGCGAAGGCGGCGACCTGGGTCGCGTCCAGCGAGGCAACCTGCGTCGAAGCGAGGGCCAGCACTTGCGTGCGGGTCAGCGCGCCAATCTGGGTGGTGTTGAGCTCTGCGACGTCGGCGGCGTCGAGCGCGGCGATTTGCGTGCTGGTTATCGCGCGCGCCTGGGTGGCGTTGAGGGCGCCGATCTGGGTGGCGTCCAGCGCCGCCAGGTTGGTGGTTGAAAGCGCCTGCACCTGGCTCGTCGCCAAGGCGGCGATCTGGGTGGTGGTGAGTGCGCCGGCTTGCGTCGAAGCGAGCGCTGCGACGTTGGTGGTGGTCAGCGAAAGAATTTGGGCGCCGGTGAAGGCGGCGATTTGGGTTTCGTTGAGGTCGCCCAAGGTGGTGGCCGTCAGCGCGCGTACTTGCGTGGTGGTGAGCGCCGCGATCTGGGTTGAGGTCAGCTCGCCGACGTCGGTGGCGTCGAGCGCGCTTACTTGTGTCGAGGTCAGCGCGGCGATCTGAGTGTCGGTGAAGGCTGCGAACTGCGTAGCGTCAAGCGCCGAGAGGTTGGTCGCGGTGAGCGCCCGCACTTGGCTGGCGTTCAGGCCGGCCACCTGCGTGGTTGTGAGCGCACCCACTTGAGTGGCCGTCAGGGCCGCAACCTGCGACGTGGACGCCGCGGCCAGCTGCGTTGTCGTGAGCGCCGCAACTTGGGTCTCGGTCAGAGCGGCGAAGTTGGTGGTGGAAAAGCCCGCTATCTGGGTGGCGGTGAACGCTTGCACCTGGGTGGCGACGAATTCGGCGACGTCGGTCGTAGACAACCCGCCGATCTGGGTTGTGGTCAGCGCCGCCGCTTGGGTGGTTGTGAGGGCGGCCACCTGAGTGTCGGCGAGTGCGGAAACATTCGTCGCAGAGAGTGCGGCGACTTGCGTCGCGGTCAGCGCGGCAACCTGCGTCGCGGTCAGCGCGGCGATATTGGTGGTGTTGAGGCCTTGGACCTGACCCGTTGATAGAGCTGCGACTTGCGTGGCGGCGAGCGCTGCAATCTGAGTGTCGGCCAGCGAAGCCAGATTTGTGGCGGAGAGCGCCTGTACTTGCGTTGTCGACAGCGCCGCAATCTGGGTCTCGGTGACGTCGGCGATGTTGGCGGTGGTCAGCGCTTGAACTTGCGTTGTCGTCAATGTCGCGATTTGCGTGACGGCGAACTCGGCGATGTCGGTGGCGTCGAGACCCGCGATCTGGGTGGCGGTAAGCGCGCGCACTTGTGTGGTGTTGAGCGCGGCGAATTGGGTGGCGTCGAAGCCGGCGACCGCGGAGGTCGAGAGGTTGCCGATTTGGGTGACCGTCAACGCGCCCGCCTGCGTTGCGGTGAGCGCGGCGACGTTGGTGGTCGTGAGCGCCTGCACTTGCGAGGCAGTGAGCGCGACGACCTGTGTGGTGGTGAGGGCGGCGACCTGGGTGTCATTGAGATTGACCAGAGCGGTCGCGGTTAGCGCCTGCACCTGCGTTGCGGCAAACGCCGCAATCTGGGTGTCGGCAAGCGACGCCAGATTGGTGGATGTCAGGCTTTGAACCTGCGTGGCGACGAGGGCGGTGAGTTGGGTCGTGCTGAACTCGGCGACATCGGTGGCGTCGAGCGCCGCGACCTGGGTGGTGGTAAGCGCCTTGACCTGTGTGGTCGTGAGCGCGCCGACCTGGGTGGCGTTGAGCGCGGAGAGCAGTGTCGTGGTGAGCACGGAGACTTGACCGCGGCTGATCGCGGCCACTTGGGTGGTGGTGAGCGCAGCGATTTGAGTGTTGTTGAGAGCCGCGAGACTTGAGGTCGACAGCGACGCGATTTGGGTGGCGTCCAGCGTCTGGACCTGGGTGTCAGCCAGTGCAGCGATGAAGGTGTTGGACAGCGCGCGCACCTGGCCGCTCGTCAATGCAGCGACCTGGGTGGTGGTGAATGCGCCGATTTGGGTGGCGTCGAGCGTGTTGAGTTGGGTGGCGCTGAAGCTCTGCACTTGGGTGGTGGTGAGGGCTGCAACCTGGGTTTCGGTCAGGTCCCCGACGTTCGTGGCGGTGAGGCCGCGGATTTGGGTCGAGGTAACGGCTGCAATCTGGGTGGTTGTAAATTCGCCGATGTCGGTGGCGTCGAGCGCCGCGAGTTGCGTGGCCTTGAGAGAGGCAATTTGAGTGGTGGTGAGCGCGGCGACCTGGGTGTTGTCGAGCGCCGACACTGCGGTTGCAGCAAGCGATGAAAGCTGTGTCGTGGTGAGCGCCGCAACCTGGGTGTCCACCAACGCCCCAATTTTCGTGGTGTTGAAGGCCTTGACCTGATTGACAGTAAGGCCGGCAATTTGGGTCGATGTGAGCGCAGCCAACTGGGTGTCGGCGAGCCCGGCGACGGTTGTCGTCGACACAGCCTGTAGCTGCGTGGCGCTGAAGGCGGTTATTTGGGTGTCGGCGAGGCCGGCCAGGTTTGTCGCGGTCAGCACGCGAACTTGCGTGGTGGTCAGCGCGCCGAGCTGTGTCGCGCTCAACTCGGCGACCTCGGTTGCGTCGAAGGCCGCAATCTGGGTGGTGGTGAGCGAGGCGACCTGGGTGCTGGAGAGCGCGGCGACTTGAGTTGGCGCCAGGGCAATCAGGTTGGTGGTGCTCAATCCGGAGAGTTGAGTTGTGGTGAGGCCTTCGACCTGGGTTTCGCTGAGCGCGGCCATGTTGGTTGTGGTGAGCGCGCGCAATTGGGTCGTTGTGAGCGCCGACATTTGCGTGGAGGTGAACTCCGCGATGTCGGCTGCATCTAGGTTCGCGATTTGGGTGGAGGTCAGGGCGCGGAGTTGCGTGGCGTTGAGGGCGCCGATCTGGGTGGTGTCGAGGGCGGCGACGGATTCCGTGGCGAGCGCAGCCAGCTGACTGGCGGTGAGCGCGCTCACTTGGGTGGAAGACAGTTCGCCGATATCGGTGGCGTTCAGGGCGGCCACTTGCGAGGTGATCAGCGCTGCGACCTGGGTCGCGGTCAGAGCGCCGGCCTGGGTTGCATTCAGCGCCGAGACGTTGGTTGAGGACAAGCTCTGGATTTGGGTGGTGGCGAAACCAGCAACCGCGGTTGCAGTGATGTTCCCGACCGTGGTGGTGGAAAGCACCGCGATTTGGGTTCCGGCGAGCGCCAACAATTGCGTGGCGGAGAAGGAGACGTCGCTCGAGAAATTTGGAATCTGTGTTGTCGTCAGCGCCCGAACTTGGGTAGTCGACAGCGCTCCAACCTGGGTGTTGCTGAGCGCACCGATGCCAGTTGCGCTTATCGCCGCGACCTGGGTGGCATTGAACGAGCCCAGCGTCGTTGTCGACAGGCCTTGGATGGCCGTGATGGACAGCGCGCTGATCTGCGCGGCGGACAGACTCGAAATCGACATTGCCGGACCTTCTTGGTCTTGAGAGCCGACGTTCGATCGACCCGCACGCATGCCGGGGGCGCAATTGCCCTAAGCCTGCGAGCACACTGCGTTTACGACGAAGTCCTTTATGAGATGTTGCACATGACATTTTGTACAAACATATTTTCCGGCTTTGCTGTCGGCGATTGTACAACACACGCCGTGTTGCGCGGTTCAGCGGTTAGCTAATCGACAAGATTTGTGACCGTCGCGTTGACGGCTAGCCGCCGGCTTGGCGCTGGCGCGCGGCGTAAGCGGTCAATACTGCGACGGCGACGCGGTCGGTTTCCTGGAGCGGCGGATAGCTCCAGGTCTCAAGGCGGCCGGCGAAGCGGCGCGCACAGCCCCGGCGCGCGAGGCTCTTGTGGAAGCGCTCGAGCTTGCCAGTAGCGCCGTCCACATCCAGGACATGGATGGGGCGTCCGGTGGCCGCGGCTTCGACCGCCATATTGACGCTGTCGGCGGTGACGAAGTCGTGGTCAGCTGCGGCGAGCATAGCGAAGTACGGATTGACGCCCTCGTTCTCATAGAAGATCGCGCAATGGGGTGCGAGCCAAGTGCGAAATTGTAGCAATGCCGGCAGGCTGGTGCGTCGCGAAGTCGTGACAAACAGCGTCCCGCCGGTTGCGCGCTGCAACGCCACCAAGGTGTCAGCAATTTCGCGAGCGCGTTCGGGTGTGATGTCCTGGCGCTTTGACTTGCCGCCGATCAGCGCCGCAAAGCGCGGTCCAGGCAGCTCCTCGATGCGTTGGGGGTATTCGGCCAAAGCCTGGTCCAAGCGGTCAGGGGTCACCCGATGGCAAGCGCCGACGATGGGGACAACGTTCGCGCCTTCGAGCTTGTCGTGGATAGGCGGCGCGACAAGGTCGAATTCGCGGGGGTTGACCCGCGGGTCCTGGAGCTGAGCCACCAGGGTGCGGCCTTGCGACCATTGTCTGAGCCCCATGGCGAACGGGATCGACGCGCGTCCGCAGCCGATGGCAATATCGGGCCAGGGGGGGGCAATGGCGTCGGAGCCAATCGTCAAGGCGTGGCGCGGGGCTGGCACAAATCCCGGCGGCAGCCAGGACCAGGGGCTGCGCAGCTGCACGCGCTTGGTCGTGAGCCGTACGGGCACGCGGCGGGCTAGGGCTTCGGCCAGCCCCACCGCCTGGTTCTCAATGCCGGCGCGGCCGTCAGAGATCGTCCAAACCTCAATCGGCTCGGCAGGCTGGTAGCCGACGCTTCTCATCGCCGTCGCGCCGCCATTGGCCGCCCTTGCACAGTCAGAGGTATTTCACCTTGACGATCTCGTAAGATTTCGGCCCGCCTGGGGCCATCACCTCAACGACATCGCCTTCTTCCTTGCCGATTAGGGCGCGGGCGATCGGGGAGGTGATGGAGATCTTGCCGGCTTTGACGTCGGACTCGTCCTCGCCGACGATCTTATACTTTGATTTTTCACCGGAATCTTCGTCGATCAGATTGACGGTGGCGCCGAACTTTACCTGCTTGCCCGAGAGCTTTGAGACATCGATCACCTGAGCGCGCGCGATCTTGTCTTCGATCTCGGCGACGCGCGTTTCGATGAAAGCTTGGCGCTCCTTGGCGGCGTGGTATTCGGCGTTCTCTGAGAGGTCGCCATGCGCGCGCGCCTCCGCGATCGCCTGGATCACGGTA
>CAYRHK010000012.1:0-18653 GCA_964423825.1 uncultured Terricaulis sp.
CGACGTCGGCGATCGCTGGAGATGCAAACGCGGACAAGGGGACGGGCAAGTCCGCCGCCGGAGCCGCCGCCGCCACCACCCGCGTCGATCTCGAGCGCGTGGACCGGCTCATCGATCTCGTTGGCGAGCTGGTAATCAACCAGGCAATGCTGGCGCAGCGTGTCGCCGAGAGCGGAATTGCACGCTCCTCAACGGTCGCCATGGGACTTGATGAACTTGAGCAGCTCACGCGCGAGATTCAAGACAGCGTGATGGCGATCCGCGCTCAACCGGTAAAGTCAGTCTTTCAGCGAATGCCGCGCCTTGTGCGCGAAGCCGCCAGCGCGACCGGCAAAAGTGTTCGGCTCATCATGGAGGGCGAAAATACTGAGGTCGACAAGACCGTGATCGAGCGTCTCTCGGATCCGATCACGCACATGCTGCGCAACGCCATCGATCACGGGCTTGAATCACCCGAGGAGCGCGCCGCCGCCGGCAAGCCCGAAGAGGGCGTTGTACGTCTGGCCGCCTTGCACCGCTCGGGGCGCATCGTCATCGAAGTCAGCGACGACGGCAAGGGCATCAATCGCCCGCGGGTGCGCGAGATCGCCATCAACAAGGGCTTGATAAACGCGGACACCAGTCTTTCGGACGACGAGATCGACAATCTGATCTTCTTGCCGGGCTTCTCGACCGCGGCTTCGGTGTCCAACATTTCCGGGCGCGGCGTCGGCATGGACGTGGTGAAGCGCTCCATCCAGGCGCTTGGCGGCCGCATCTCGATTGCATCGACGCCAGGCAAGGGCTCCCGCTTCACGATGTCCTTGCCTCTGACGCTCGCCGTCCTCGATGGCATGGTGATCGGCGCCGGTGAACAGACTTTGGTGGCGCCCCTTACGGCGATCGTCGAAACGCTGCGTCCAAAGCCGGACGACGTCCGCCCGCTCGGACCCAACGCGGCCGTGCTCTCCGTTCGCGGCGCTCACGTGCCGCTGATTGACGTTGGCGTCGCGCTGGGTCTGCGCAGCAGAGGCATCGATGCGACAAGCGGTGTTGTGCTGCTTGTCGAAGGCGAAGGCGGCGCGCGCGCGGGGATTGTGGCAGACGAAATCCAAGGCCAACGCCAGGTCGTCATCAAGAGTTTGGAAGCCAACTATCAACGAGTCGCCGGCATCGCTGCCGCCACGATCCTCGGAGACGGTCGTGTGGCGTTGATCCTGGACATCGACGCCGTCATCGCCGCGCAGCGTGATCGCAACGAACCAAAACCCCTAGCCCTAGCGAGTTGAGCCATGGATGCCGCCAAGTCTCACGCCGAATTGCTGGAACTCATTTCGTTTCGCATAGGCGAACAAGAGTTCTGTCTCGACATAATGGCCGTGCGCGAAGTGCGCGGATGGGCGGCGGCGACGCCGTTGCCGCACTCGCCCGCCTATGTGCGCGGCGTCATCAACCTGCGCGGCGCGGTGCTGCCGATTCTCGATTTGAAAGCGCGCCTGGGGTTGGGGCAAACTGAGCCGACGCCGCGCAGCGTCATCATCGTCGTCCACATCGATCACCGCCTGGTCGGTCTCCTGGTCGACGGCGTCTCCGAGGTGCTGGAAGTGGAGCGTGCCTCGGTGCAGGCGACGCCAAGCGTGGGCTGCGAGACGGTCGAGCGCTTCGTGCGCGGGATAATCCCGATCCAAGGGCGCATGATTTCGTGGATCGCGCTCGGCCAAATCTTGCCAGAGGACGTCGTTGAAGCGGCATGAGCGCTTCGCCAGCATTCGCCCCGGAGCTCAAATCTTCGCCGGAAGGCGAATACGCGTTCTCGCGCCGAAACTTCCAGCAAATAGCCGAGCGCCTCTATGCGCTATCGGGCATCCACCTCAACGAAGGCAAGACGACGCTCGTCTATTCGCGGTTGGCGAAGCGCTTGCGTAAAATCGGATGCCCCGACTTCGACACCTATTGCGCCCTGATCAATTCGCCAGCAGGCGAGAGCGAACTCAGCGAGATGGTGAATGCGCTCACCACCAATCTCACGCGCTTCTTCCGAGAGTCGCACCACTTCGATCATCTGCGCGATCAGGTGTTGCCGCGGCTGGCGACAGCGGCTCGCAACGGAGCGCGGGTGCGGTTGTGGTCGTCGGCGTGTTCGAGCGGCGAAGAGCCTTACTCGATGGCGCTTTGTCTGTTCCACGTGTTTCCCGATGCGCATCGCTACGATGTGAAGATTCTCGCGACCGACATCGACAAGAACATGATCGCCCGCGCGCGTGCGGGCATGTACAGCGACGAGGCGGTCGAGCCGATCCCGGCGCGGTTGCGCGAGCGCTGGATGTCTCGCGGCAGCGGCGATCGTCCCTGGTGCGTACGGGATGAAGTGCGCAGCGTCATTTCATTCAATGAACTTAACCTCATCGGCCCCTGGCCGATGCGCGGCAAGTTCGACGTCATCTTTTGCCGCAACGTCGTGATCTACTTCGATGACAAGACGCAACTCGCGCTGTGGCGGCGGTTCAGGCAGGCGCTAACGGCGGAGGGGCGCTTCTATATCGGACACTCGGAGCGCGCCGACGAGCCGGATCTGGTAAGCGATGGCCTCACGATCTACAAACTAAGGGGAGGCGGCCAGTGAAACGGATACGTGTTCTGGTGGTCGACGACTCCGCGACGATCCGCAAAGTGCTGCGCAACACGCTGTCGCAGCACGACGACATAGAGGTGGTGGGCGAAGCGGCCGACCCCCTGGAGGCGCGCGAGGCGATCAAGGCGCTCAATCCGGATGTCATTACGCTCGACGTCGAGATGCCGAAGATGAACGGCATCGAGTTCCTCGAAAAGATCATGCGCCTGCGACCAATGCCGGTGATCATGGTATCGACCTTAACGCAAGCGGGCGCCGCGACTTCGTTGGAGGCGCTTGAACTCGGTGCTTTCGACTGCGTAGGCAAGCCAGACTTCGAGGGTGTTGTCGACAAAGTGCGCGTGGCCGTGCATGCAAAGGTGAAACCGCTGCGAGAGCGCCCGCCTGAACCGCCTTCACGGCCGAGTTATCGCTGCGGTGACAAAGTTCTGGCGATTGGGTCTTCGACTGGCGGCGTTGAAGCGCTCGTTGAGGTGTTGTCGCGCTTTCCCGCGAATTGTCCGCCGACTGTTATTACGCAGCACATGCCGCCGACATTTACGGGGAGCTTCGCCGCGCGCCTCGACCGGTTGTGCGCGCCCAGCGTTGCGGAGGCGACAGACGGCGCGCCGATCGTCGAGGGGCGCGTCTATATAGCGCCCGGCGGCGCCTGTCACCTTGAGGTTCAAGGCGGTTCACAACTGCGCTGCAAACTGGTCGACGCGCCAACAGTCAACGGACATCGACCATCAGTTGATGTGTTGTTCAGGTCCGTGGCTCGCGTCGTTGGCAAGCGCAGTGTGGGCGTCATCTTGACCGGCATGGGCAAGGATGGTGCGCAGGGGCTCCTCGAAATGCGCAATGCCGGCGCGCGAACGATCGGGCAGGACGAAGCGACCTGTGTTGTCTACGGCATGCCGAAGGCGGCCCACGAAATCGGCGCCGTGGAGCGACAATTGCCGCTGTCCCGGATCGCAGTGGCTGCGCTCGATCTTTGCGCTCACGAGCTGAAAGGAGTCGCCTGATGCCCGCCGCCGCCGCGATCAAGGTGCTTGTGGTCGACGATCAGTTGACCATGCGCGCGCTCATCCGCTCAACGTTGCAAGAGATCGGGTTCCGCGACATCAGCGACGCCACTGACGGCGAAGAGGGTTTCAAGGCGCTGGTTACGACGCCAGCACACCTGGTGATCTCCGATTTCAACATGCCGAAGCTAGATGGTCTCGGGTTCTTGCGCGCTGTGCGGGCGCACGAGCCGACTCGAAAAACCGCTTTCATCATGCTGACCGGCCGCGCGGACAAGGAGCTTGTGCAGCGCGCCATGCAATATGGCGTCAACAACTACATCACTAAGCCGTTCTCGCCCGCGGCATTGCGCGCCAAGATCGAGGAAGTTTTCGGCGCGCTGACATGAGGCCGTCCCCACTCCAAAGGCCGCCCGAGGGCGATGGACGCGAGCGGGTGATCCATGTCGTGCAGGGCGACTATGCAATCATCAACGAGCCCAACATTGTGCTGAGCACGATTTTGGGCTCGTGTGTGGCGGCGTGCTTTCACGACCCGATAGCGCGCATCGGCGGCATGAATCACTTTCTCGTCCCCGGCGATGAGAACGACCGCTCGGGGGAGGCCATGAAGTACGGCGTCAACGCCATGGAGCTTCTGATCAACGGCCTGCTGCAGCGAGGCGCACTGCGCTCGCGTCTGCAAGCCAAGTTGTTCGGCGGCGCTCAGGTCGTGCAGAACTTGTCGGACATCGGCGCCAAGAACGCGGCTTTCGCGCTCAAGTTCTTGCAAGTAGAAGGCATCCCGTGCCTTAGCCAAAGCCTCGGCGGCGACTGCGCGCGGCGGATCAGGTTTTGGCCCGAGAGCGGGCGCGTCAGCCAATTGCTGCTGGAGAAGAGCGATCGCGAGGCGTTCGCGGTCGAGCGTCGTGTTCGCACCCAACCCCCGCCGGCGCCGCCGGCCGACGATATCGAGCTGTTCTGAGGCGACAATGGGTGGGGCGCAAAGAGCAGAGGATCTGGAGCTTACCCCGGTCGCGGAGGTATTGGCTGCGCTTGCCCGCGAACTCGAGCACGCGCGATCCGTCGGTACACGAGTGGAAGCGGCCTTTTGCGCTCATGCTGTGCGCACCGAATTGGACGCGGCCGTGATCCGCGACATGCAGCAACTCGACTCACTGATCCAGCAACTGGCCGCGCTTCGCGACTTTGTGTCGACGCTGGCGAGCGGCGCGTCGGGAAGCGCGGCGATCGGGTCGGCCCTGGAGCGCGTGCCCTTGGGCGATGTCCGGGCGCGCCTGTCGGGCGGGCTTGGGGCTGCAATCGAGGATGAAGCCGAGCTCTGGTCGCTGTAAGCGCGGCCTATGGCGCTCGCCGGCCAACGTGTATTATCGCGCCATGCAGGGTTTGGAATATCGCCGTCGACGGGGTCCGCTCTCGCGGGGTGAGCGCCTCTGGCGCGTCGATGATGAAGCGTTAGTCACACACGGCCCCACTGGGCGCGAACGAAGATATCCATGGAAGGACGTCGTCAGCGTCAGGCTTTATTGCGAGCCGGCGCCGGGCCGTCCCTGGCGCTATGTGTTCGAGCTGCAACCGCTCCATCACAAGCGCCTGATTCTGGACAACGCTCACTTCGTAAGCCAGGGCGCCTACGAAGATCGCTCGGAAAGCTACACTCCGTTCGTGCGCGCGGCTTTAGATCAGATCGCCCGACACAATCCGAGGGCGCGCGCGCTCATCGGTGAAACCCAAAAGCGCTATTTCTTCATGTTGCTGGGGGCGCTGGTGGGCGTAGGCGCGCTCGCAATCGCATTGACCGCACTGCCAACGCCTCTGGACGCGCTGCCGTTCGCAGCTTGGGTTAAGCTGGTTCTGATCCTTGTGCTGCTGCCCGTTTTTCTGCATTGGGTGCTGCGCGCGATGCCGCGGGGAGTGCCGCTCGACGCGATTCCCGATCGAACTTTGCCTCCATGTGGCCCAGGCGCGTCATGAGCAAAGATTGGCGCGCGCTTTTGATTGCCGCTGCGAGAAGGGACATGGAAACGCGCGGGCGATTGGCGGCGGAAGGGACGCTATTTGACGGGTATCACCCGCAAATGGAAGCGGTTCACGCCGAAAACGTCCGCCTGCTAGAGCATGCAATTGATGATCTTGGCGGTTGGCCGATGCGCTCGCGGCTTGGCGATGACGGCGCTGGGGCGGCATTTCTGATCGCGCAGCACGCGATCGCCTTTCCTGCATTTCAGCGCCGCGCGCTCACGATGTTGCTCGAGGCGGTCGAGGCCGGCGAGATCAATCCCGTTGACGTTGCGTATCTGTCGGACCGCATCGCGGTGTTTGAAGGGCGCGGCCAGGTGTTCGGCACCCAATTTGATTGGGACCAATCAGGGCGGATGGCGCCAGCCGAGATTGTAGAACCGGAGCAGGTCGATGAACGCCGCGCGAGCGTTGGCCTGGGACCTCTCGCCGATGCCGTTTCCGAGATGCGCGCGCGCGCCGCCGCCGAGGGCGGTCGCCCGCCCGCCGACTTGGAAAAGCGTCGCGCTGAGTTCGACGCCTGGGCGCGGCGTGTGGGCTGGCGTGCTTGACGGGAGGCGGCTTTTCCGCGTCATAGGCGCCAGGGGAGTGACGCGATGCGGTTTGTAGGCTGGCTTCTTGCGATCATCGGCTTGATCGCCGTGGTTTTGGGCGCGGGCTATGTCGCGCTTCGCCGTCCCGACATCCCCTATGAGAGCCTGGCCGTGCGCTACGAGGTTGCGTCGTCGCGCTACATCGATCTGGATGGCGGCGTCCGTATGCATTATCGCGACGAAGGACAAACCACTGGGCCGGTGCTGCTGCTTATCCATGGCTTCTCGGCTTCGACGCACACGTGGGAAGGATGGTCGCAGCGCTTGGGCGATACCTATCGCGTGATTTCCATCGACTTGCCGGGTCATGGACTAACTCGCGCGCCGGCGGGCTACCAGGCTTCGATCGAAGCCTTCCGCGATGTGGTCGATGACTTCGCCAATGCTTTAGAGCTGCAGTCATTCGCGCTCGCCGGCAACTCTATGGGTGGAAACGTCGCTTGGGAGTATGCGCTCACCCATCCCGACCGCGTCGGCGCGCTGATCTTGGTGGATTCTTCGGGATGGCCAGTCACTGACGCGCGCGACGAGCAACCCATATTCAAATTGTTGCGCAATCCCGTTCTGGGGCCGCTGCTGCGCGACTTGGACAACTCGCGCCTCGCCCGCCAGGGTCTGGAGGCGTCGTTCTTCGACCCGGCGTTCGTCGATGATGCGATGCTCGATCGCTATGTCTCGCTGGCGCGCGCGCCTGGGCACCGGGAAATATTGCTCCAGATGACGCTGGGGTTTCGCAATCGCAATTACGCGACGCCCGAACGGCTGGCGCCATTGGCTGATGAGCGTGTGCTGATCATGGTCGGCGATACCGATCGCCTGGTGCCCACTAGCGATGGCGCGCGCTTCCAAGAGGCGATCGCGGGCTCTCAACTGATCGTTTTCGAGCGCGCTGGTCACATTCCCCAGGAAGAGAAGCCTGAAGACAGCGCCGAAGCCGTGCGCGAATTCTTGTACACGATCTACGAACCCTCCGCATTGGCCCCGCTCGCGGCGCCCTGAAGCAACCGAGGAGCAATGCCCATGCTGAGCACCCGCCGTTCGCTGCTCCTTGCCGCATCTTGCGCCGCCGCAACCGTGCCTTCCGCCGCGTGGGCGCGCGATCTGTCCGCGGGACAATTCACCCACGGCGTTGCCTCCGGCGACCCCACCCCGACCGCCGTTATAATCTGGACCCGTTTCATCGGTGGCGACGGCAGGATCGCGTGGGAAGTAGCCGACGACGACGCCTTCGCGCGGGTGCGACGGCGCGGAAACGTCCAGGCGAACGCGGCCAACGATTTCTGCGCTAAAGTGGACGTGGGCGGGCTCGAGTCAGGGCGCAGCTACTTCTATCGCTTTCTCTCCAGTTCGGGGCCCTCGCTGGTTGGGCGCACGAGAACAGCGCCTGCCGGCGGCGCCGAACGCCTGTCGATCGCGCTTTTTTCCTGTGCGAACTTCCCGTTCGGTTACTTCCATGCTTACGGCCATGCCGCCGCGCGCGAGGATATCGACCTCGCCATCCACACCGGCGATTACATCTATGAGTACGAGCGCGGGGTTTACCCGAGTGCCGCCGAAGCCATCGCCGAGCGCGTAATCGAGCCCGCGAGCGAGATCGTCGGATTGGACGACTATTACGCACGCTATCGAACCTATCACACCGATCCCGACCTGCTGGCGTTGCGTCAAGCGAAACCGATGTCGGTGGTGTGGGACGATCACGAGCTCACGAACGATACCTGGCGCGGGGGCGCGCAAAATCACCAGCCGGAGACCGAAGGCGCGTTCGTCGACCGCATGGCGGCGGCGGCGAAGGCCTATTTCGACTGGATGCCGATCCGCCGACCGGAACGGCGCGGCGCCCGCATCTATCGCAGTCTCGATTGGGGTGATCTCGCGCGCGTGCTCTTGCTCGACACGCGCTTTATTGGCCGCGACCAACAGCTCAACTATCGCAGCCAGTTATTGCCGCGCATCGCGCAGGGTGGCGTCGATGCCGCCGCGGTTGTCGCGGAGTTTCGCCGCACGTTGTTGGACGATCCTAACCGCTCGCTGCTTGGCGCGGCGCAAGAGCAATGGACGGCGCGTGCGATGGCGGATTCCAAGCAGCGCGGTCAGCCATGGCAGATCGTCGCGCAGCAAGTGATCATGGGGCAGCAATTCTTTCCCGCTGGCGCGGATCGTTTACTGCCGGCGACCGCTAGCGAAGGCACGCGCACGTTCTTCGCATCTGGCGGCCAACTCGCCGCGATGGGGCTGGAGTGGAACTTGGATTCGTGGGGCGGCTATCAGGCCGCGCGCGCGCGCTTTACCGAGGCGTGTGTCGCCAACGCCAACAACGTCGTGGTGCTCGCAGGCGACAGCCACAATTGCTGGCTCAACAACGTTCCAGCGGCTGGGGGTTCACGCCTTGCGGCGGTGGAGTTCGCCGGCGGCAGCGTGTCTTCGCCGGGCTTCGAGCGCTCCCTCTCTGCGGCGGGCCCAGGCGAGCGCGAAGTGCTGATGCGCTCAGCCAATCCGGGGCTCGCATGGTGCGATGTAACCACGCGCGGCTATGGCGCGCTGACGTTCACGCGCGAGGTCTGCAACGCCGAGTGGATCGCGTTCGACAATCAGCGCTCACGCGAGGCTGGCGCGCCGACGACAACGCGGTTTGTTTCCGCGGCCAGCTCTGGCGCCGGGCCGGGGGCGTGGGCGGTCTGAGCACATGAGCGACTGGTGGAAGGGCGCGGTGATCTATCAAATCTATCCGCGTTCGTTCGCGGATAGCGACGGCGACGGCGTCGGCGATCTTCATGGCGCCATCGATAAGCTCGATCACGTGGCGCGCCTCGGCTGCGACGCAATTTGGCTGTCGCCGTTCTTCCGTTCGCCGATGAAGGATTACGGCTACGACGTCAGCGACTATTGCGCTGTCGATCCGTTGTTTGGATCGTTGGCCGACGCCGATGCGCTGATCGCGCGCGCGCACGCGCTGGGACTTAAGGTGATCATCGACCAGGTTTGGTCGCACTCTTCTGACCAGCATGCGTGGTTTCGGGAGAGCCGCGCAAAACGTGTTGGCGACAAGGCGGATTGGTACGTGTGGGCGGACGCCAAGGACGACGGTTCGCCGCCCAACAATTGGCAGGCGATGTTCGGCGGTCCCGCGTGGACGTGGGAGTCGCGCCGCCGGCAATACTATCTGCACAACTTTCTTCCCGAGCAACCGGACCTCAACGTGCGCAACCCGGCAGTGCAGGAGGCGCTCCTAGATGTCGCGCGCTTTTGGCTGGAGCGCGGCGTGGACGGCTTTCGCTTCGACGTCGTGAACTTCTTTATGCACGATCCTCTGTTGCGTGATAATCCCTCACTTGACTTGAACAAGACGCCGCCGCGTCCGCACCAATTTCAGCGTCAGTTCTACACCCGAACCCAGCCGGACAATCTCGCCTTCATCGCGCGCGTGCGCGCGTTGCTCGACCAGTACGGCGCGTACGCTGTGGGCGAGATTGAGGATGAGGAGCCGCTAAAGGTGCAGCGCGACTACACCGAAGGTTCAGACAGGCTGCACACCGCGTACTCATTCTATCTTCTTCGGCAGCGTGACATGACGCCGGCGGTAGTCGCCGAAGCGATGTCCGGATGGCGGGGCGCCAAAGGATGGCCAGCGTGGTCGCTTTCGAACCACGACGTGATCCGTTTCCCAACGCGGCTGGCGGGTGACGATCCGCAACGTATGAAATTGATGCTGGCGTTGCTGATGTGCTTGCGCGGCACGGCGTACTTGTACCAGGGCGACGAGCTTGGCTTGCCGCATGCGGATGTGCCCTTTGAACGCCTGCGCGATCCCGAAGCGATCGCGTTCTGGCCATCGGGCATCGGCCGAGACGGCGCGCGCACGCCGATGCCGTGGGAGGCGAACGCCAACATGGCCGGCTTCACGAGCGCTGCCGACGCCTGGCTGCCGCTGGACCCGCGCCACCGCGCGCTCGCGGTCGACGTACAGGAAGCCGACCCCAATTCAGTGCTCGCGTTCACACGCGCCATGATTGCTTTGCGGCGGGAAAGCATTGCTCTCCGGGAAGGGGAATTTGTCTCGTTGCCGAGTTCTGCGCCGTTGTTGGCGTTTGAACGGCGCGCCAAAAACGCGCGCATCTTGTGCATCTTCAACCTAGGCGCCGGCGCGCAGCGCCACGCGGTTCCCGCCTATCGCAAGGTTGAGCTCAGCATAGGAAGCGCCTCGTCGGAGGGCGGCGAGGCCGTGCTGGGCGGGTATTCCGGGCTGTTAGTCGCACTTTAAGGGCGGAGGGCTAGGCGCTCCGCAGGTTACGATGTAACGTGCCTCTTCCATGATCGGAATGCTCGCAAGCAGCAGACGAATTAGCGCGCGCTTTAGCTTTGCGCGCGTATGGCTCGCGTTTGTGGCGGCGCTGGCCCTGTTGTTGCAAGCGTTCGTTGTTCAAACACACACTCACGCGTTCAGCGTTCCAGCCGTTGTGGCGGCGGGGAGCGTGCTGGCGGACGCTTATGCCGAAGACCTCGGCGCCCCACATCACAAAAGCGGCTGTATTCTTTGCCAGGCCTTGGCCCACAATGGCCAGACGCTCGCGCCGTCAACCGCGCAAGTCGCCGAACAGTCCGGTGCGTCATACAATGCCGCAGCGTTGGCGATACGCCGCGCGCCGCGCGCGCTGACCCATACGTGGCATAGCCGAGCGCCGCCCGTACGTCTCTGAGCCGCCACCGCGTTCGCCGATTGGCGAGCGCATATGCGCGCCACCTGTGCGCGCGTTGCATGCTTGGGGATCAATTCCATGTCTCGTACATTTTATCTGTGCGGCGTTGCCGCTCTGAGCGTATTCCTTCCCGTAACCGCGTTCGCTCAAGACAGCGAAAGCGATCCTGAAATCGTCGTCACCGCGCCGTTGGAAGGCTCGCGCATCGAGAGCCTGCAGGGCGCGGCGGTGCTCGGCCGCGAGGAGATCGTCGAGCAACTCAATGGCGGCTTGGGCGACACGCTCGACGCGACGCCTGGCATCACCACGACGTTCTTTGGCGCCGGCGCGAGCCGTCCGATCATCCGCGGTCTAGGCGAGGATCGGGTGCGGGTGCTGCAGAACGGCATCGGCGCCATCGACGCGTCCACCGCCAGCCCTGATCACGCGGTGACATCGGACGGGCTCGACGCCGAGCGCATCGAAGTGCTGCGCGGCGCGGCGGCGCTCGCTTATGGCGGCAATGCCGTTGGCGGTGCGGTGAACGTGATCGACCAGTCGATCCCGAGGCAGGCGAGCGATGGCGTCACATTCGACGGGTTGTTCGCCACTTCGAGCGTGGACGATGGCCTACAGGGCGCGGCCGATGTTGGTTTCGGCGCTGGGCCGCTTGCGTTCGGTGTCGGCTTCGCCGCGCGCGAGACCGATCCCTATGATACGCCTCTTGGCGAAGCGCTCAACCAGTACACCAGTTTGCGCAACTTCAATGCCGGCGCCGCCTTTGTGGGCGACTGGGGCTTTGCTGGACTTGCACTCAAGCGTACCGAGGATGAGTACGGACTGTTGCCGGAAGATCCCTCCGGGCCTGGCGGCCATATCGAGCTGGAGCAGACGCGCATCGAGTCGCGCGGGGATTTCCGCGTGAACTGGGGCGCGTTTCGTCGCTTCGACTACGGCGTACAACACTCCGACTACGAGCACACCGAGTTCGAAGGCGATGGCGCGCCGGGCACGGTGTTCACCAGCGAAGGCTGGGAAGCGCGGTTCGAAGGGCATCATCGCGGCGAGCGCCTGCGCGGCGCCATCGGCGTGCAGCTGAGCGATGTCGATTTCGCGGCCGAGGGCGACGAGGCGTTCATCACTGCGACCAATACCCGCGACACCGGCGTGTTCATCATCGAGCGCTGGGACGCCGGTAGCTGGGGCTTGGAAGGCGGGGCGCGCTTCGAGCGGCGTGAACTCGACAATCTGTTATTCGGCACGCGCAATTTCGAGAACCTCAGCGGTTCGTTCGGCGCGTTTGTTCGCCCCGCACAGGGCTGGTTCATCGGCGCGACGGTGGCGAGCACCGAGCGGGCGCCAACGGCGATCGAGCTGTTCTCCGATGGACCGCACTTGGCCACCGCGAACTACGAGGTGGGCGATCCAGATTTGGGGCAGGAAACGGCGTTGTCGCTCGAGATTTCCACGCGCTATCAGAATGACCGCATCAGTTTCGAAGGCAACCTCTTCGCCATCGACTTCTCCGACTACATCGCGCTCGTGCAGCGCGGCGACGTGTTCTGGTTCGACGAAGCGACCGACAGCAGCGGCTTTGCGCCCGATGAAGCCGATCCCGGCATCCCAGCGGGGGCCGAAATCCTGCCGGTGTTCAATGTCGTACAACAGGACGCGACCTTTGTCGGCGGCGAACTTTCGGTGCGAGCGCTGCTGTTCGAGGAGGGCGGGTTCGCAGTGTCTGGCGACGCCGCGCTCGACTGGGTGAATGCGGGTTTCGAGGGCGGTTCGCATCCGCCGCGCATTCCCCCGCGCACGCTCACGCTCGGGCTTGAGGCGGAAAGCGCAAACTGGACGGCGCGGATCGAAGGCGTTGACACCGGCGAGCAGGATCGTTTGGCGGCGTTCGAAACGCCGACTGAAGGCTACACCTTCCTCAATGCGAGCCTAGCCTTCCGCCCCGAGGGACGCACCGGCGCTTGGACCATTCGCCTCGACGGCCGCAACCTGACTGACGAAGTCGGGCGCGTGCACAGCTCGTTCCTGAAGGACGAGTTGCCGCTGCCGGGCCGCAATGTGCGGCTGTCGCTGCTGGCCTCGTTCTAAGGCGCTAGAGTTGGTCGAACGCGGCGTCGATGATTGCCGGCTTTTTGAACGCGGACGCGAACGTCTCGGCTGGATAGAAGTCGGCGGCTTCATCGGGGCCGCGATTGACGTGCCACCCAATGAGCTTCTCCGCCGCCAACGAGGAGGCGTCGTAGAAGCCCTTGGGCGTGAACAGGATCCACTCGAGGCCGGAAAGTGTGCGCTCGCCTTGCACGGCGTTGGCGTAGTCGAACTCGGGGCCGACATGGATGAAGAGCGCCAGCAACTCCTCGCCATCGGACGCGCGATGCCAGCGGATGGTGCCGTCGCCATAGGTCGCCAGCACGAGTTTGCCCTCGCGCGCGAGATTGAGGCCCCATACAACGCCGGGCACTGGCCGTTGCCAGAGTTGGGCCCCGTCAGCCCCCACGCTCCGCAGACTCCAATCGGCGCCAAGCACGAAGCCGCGGGCCTGCGGCGCGATGGCTAGCGCTCGCGCCGCTTCGAATTGTTCCAGCTTGAGCGGGGCGTCATTCAAGGTGGGTGCTGTGTTGTTCTCCCAGCCTTTCACGTTGAGGCTGGTTGTATCGGCCTGGTGCAAGCCTGCCGGCGGCGAAACGCTCCGCTCAAGGCGACGAGCCTGGAGATCGAACGAAACGGGGCATTCGCTCCATTCCCGCAATCCGAGACGGACCCGCTTGCCATCGTCGGATACGACGAAATGTTTGTCGCGCTTGCCGCGGAGGTCGCCCGTGGGGGTATCGCGTAGCAGGCATCGATGCCCGTTCGCTTCGATAAGACCGAATGCCGGATCGAGCGCGGCATAGGCCAGCCGGCCGGCTGGCAAAGGTGCGAAGTCCATCATGGTGTCGCGCGAGCCTGGCCACGCGGAGCGACGACCCACCCGGTCCCAAACCAAGATGGGAGACCCGTCGCCGGAATCGTACTTGCCGCCGGCGACAAGCCGTCCGTCGGACAGAAACGCGACACTCGCGAGGTTTCCGAAGCTGAGACCTTCTGTATCGAGCGTCTGCTGCGCCACAAGCGAGACGGAATCCAGCAGGTCGACGCGAAGCGCATCAACGTATCCCACGGCAACGCTGGCGTCGTCGGGGCTGAACGCGATGCCGAAAGGCTGTGTGGCGCCGGGCGCGACAACCTTGTTGATGAGGCGCCAACCACTGGCGCCGTCGTGCGCATAGAGTCGAACCTGACCGTCCATGCAGGTGGTGGCGATCCGCTTGCTGTCGCGCGAAAACGCCATGCCGTACGAGGCGCCCTCGTAGTCGCTATCGACCACGACGCCGCTGTCGTGGTCTTCGCCTTCCAGTTTCTGCCGAAGCGCGCTGGCGCCCCACATCCGAAGCCCGCAACCGCCGCCGATCGCAGCAGCCAGCCAGCTGCCATCAGGGGAGACCCTTATGTCGTTGATCACGTTCGGCAGCGGGCCAAGGCGCACGCGTAGCGCGCCGGTATCGGCGTCAAATATCCGCACCCAGTTTTCACCGACCTTGTCCCAACCCCCGGTCGCGACCCAACGCCCTGTCGGATCGACAGCTATCGCGTAGAGCTTTCCTTCATTGCCCTCTCCGATCGGCGGACGGAAGGTACGAAGTAGCCGGCCTTCCGGCAGCGCCCAGAGGCGGCCTGTCTTGTCGTGGCTCCCGGTCGCAAGCAAGCGCCCGTCCGCACTCGCGCTTATCCGCGTGATGCCGACCGTGTGCATGCCCGGATCGATGCGCAACATGACGTCTTCGCCGCTCGCGGCGATCTCGGCCTTGGCGGCCGGCGTTGGACGCGCCGGCGCCACGACGACATGGGCCGAGGGCTTCAGCGTCTTCAATCGCTTTTGCGCCAGCGCTAGGTAGAAGGCATTCTGGGGGCCGTAGTGCGCGATAAAGGCCTCGATGAGTGCGGGATCGTCGTCGTTCACGATATGCGCATACGCGGCTTCGATTTCAGCCTTGAGGCGTTCGTCCGCTGCGATGACCGGTGCGGGCGGTGGCGGCGGAGGCGCCGCAAAGCCGGCGGGCTCGACCCCCAACTCCTTTAGAGTCTGCAGGATCTTGGCGCGATCCGAAAGCGGTGTGATGTTGTAGCCGTTGAACGGCAGCGGCACGTTCACCGGATCGACGGCTTCCGTGCGCACGCACATCAGCTTCTGGCGCCCGTGCCGTTTTCCCATGTCGTGCGCGAGCTTGGTCTCTGCATAGACCCAATCGGAAGCGAGCGCGGGTTCGCTCCAGATTGTGATGACGGCCTTGGCCTCGTCGATCTTCTTCATGATCACGCGCCAGAACTCGTCGCTCGACAACATCGAGGTGTCGAACCAGACCGCGTAGCGCGCGTCCGCGAGCGCGGTCGCTAGCTCGCGCGTCGGTTCGGGGTCGTCCTGCGAGTACGAAATGAAGACGTCAGTCATGCACACGCTCCGCGAGCGTCAGTCCTAGCGGCGCGGGCAGGCGCGATCAATCGGCGCGGCGGAGAATGCCGAAGGCGAGGAGTTTCGCGAGCAACTCAATGTTGTCGTCGCCGGCGCCGACATCTGAGGGCGTGAAGGCCTGACCGCTCAACGCACGATCGAGCGCAGCGCGTTGCTCGGGCTTGAAGCCCAACTCACCGCCAGGCGCGATCACGATAAGCTTGCCGCCATCGTCGGCGATCCGGAACGGCGTGTGCCGCTGCAAGATCAAGCGATCGCTGGCCTGAAGCGGCTTGGCCGCGTCGCGCACCATGCCGCGATTGTCGGCGGCGCGCGAGCGGATGAACGTGTCGACCAGGAGGTCGAGCGCGGGATCGAGCTTGAGTTCGCGCGCGAGCAGGGCCCCGAGTTCGCTCATGGTCGCGCGCGCCTGGGCCCGATCGAACCCCGGCAGCGCAAAGCCTGGCGGCAAGCTGCGTCGCAGATCCGGCGAACGCAGCGCCACCTCCGACACCGCTTCAAGCATCAAGTCCGCCCAGGTGCGGTTGATGAGCCCCACGGTGATGTGGAGAGAAGGACCGTCTCCAGAAGTGCTGGCGTCGTGCATCAGCCCGCGCGGCACGTAGGCGCAATCGCCGGCCTTCAGCAGAAACGACTCTTTGAGTTCGCCGGGCTTGTGTTCCTCGGAATGGAACTCTTCGCCGCGATAAGGCGTGTCGACTGGCTTGTCGTACAAGCGCCAAGCCTTTTCACCCTCGATCTGGATCACGAGTACATCGTGATTGTCGTAGTGGGTCTTGAAGCCCTGTGCGCTCGGTGGCGTCAGGTACAGGTTTGTCTGTACGTGACAGCAGAAGGCGTACTCCAGGCCGCGGCACAGGCGCCCAAGGCTGGGATCGAGCTGATGCGCTTGCTGCAGGATGATGGTGGCGCCGCCGCGATGGTGGTCGGCGACCGCGCCGCGATCGATGAAGCCCGCAGCGTCGACATAATGCTCGCGAGAGAGTCGCCGCGAACTCTTGGCGTCGGCCATGTCCAGCTGGCCTTCGCGCAAGTCGGTGCTGGTGACGATGCGGTCGACCGCATCAAGCGACAACAGACCCTCGAAGCGCTTCGGCTGATTGTGCAGGACGATTAACGCTTCGCGTTCGAAAACGCGCGCGAAGAAGTCATCGACCCGCTCGGGACCGATCAGGTACCCGAGCGGGTCATTGAGCCAAGGCTCTGACATTGACGCGGCTTAGTTGCCGCGGCCGTAGCCGGCGCGGTCGGCGTTGGGGCCGCCGTCACTGTCGGTGACGCCAGTGCGTCCGTACCCGGAGCGGTCCGAACCATTGCCGGAATCGGAGTCGGTGCGGCCGGTGTAGCGCGGGTTGCCGCCACCGCCGCCGCCACGTCCGTTGCCTGCTGAGTCGCTTGGATCGCTGTCGGTCACGCCGGATTGACCGCCGCCACGACCGTTGCCGGCGGCATCGCTTGGGTCGCTGTCGGTGACGCCCGACTGGCGCGCGCCGCGTCCACGGCCAACCGGGTCGGTCGGATCGCCATCGGTCACGCCGGTGCGCCCGCCACGGCCACGACCCGACGGGTCGGCATATTGGCCGCTGTCGCTGTCGGTGATGCCGCTGCTGCCGCGGCCGCGTCCCGATGGGTCCGCGTAGGGGCCGCTGTCGCTGTCGGTGACGCCAGTGCCGCCGCCGCGGCCATAGCCGGCGCGATCTGCGCCTGAGCCGCTATCGCTGTCAGTGTTGCCGGTGCGTCCATAGCCGGCGCGGTCAGCGCCGCTGCCGGAGTCGGAGTCAGTGCGGCCGGTATAATTTTGTGCGTGCGCGGTGCCTGTTACGGTCGCCGCGGCGCCGCCGGCAATCACGGCCGCGCCAGCGACGCGGTTCATGAATGAACGCCGATTCAAGCGCTTTTTCTCATCCGACATGCGTGGTTCCCCTCCGTCATGGGTACGCGCATCACCAAACGGGCGACGCGCAACTTGCTCCCTCGCGTCGAAAGATAGCAGCGTCTAGCCACGCTGTAACTGTGAGAATAATTCGCAAGAAGGGAAATTGTGTATGCGGTGCGAATCCGCCCATGCCGTGAGCGTACGCGGAGATTTCAATGATCGGATCGCTGAACGGCGTGGTTGCGTCAGTGGGAGAGGACGCCGCGCTGATCGAGGTCGGCGGCGTCGGCTACGTGGTGCAGGCAGGCGCGCGCACGTTAGGCCGCCTGGCTGTCGGCGCAGCGGCGCGACTGTCGGTCGAGACGCATGTGCGCGAAGATGCCATCCGCTTGTTCGGATTCACGAGCGAAGCAGAACGCGCGTGGTTCGCGCATCTGCAGACGATTCCGGGCGTCGGCGCAAAAGTGGCGCTCGCGATCCTCGATGCGATGGCGCCGGAAGAACTGATCGAAGCGATTGCGCTGCAGGACAAAGCCGCGTTCGCGCGCGCCAACGGCGTGGGGCCGAAACTAGCGGCGCGCTTGGCGCAGGAGCTTGCGGGCAAGGCGAGCCCCAAAGGGCTGGCGACGTTCGGCGGTGTCGCGCGGCCAATCGCGGCGGCGACGCCTAGCGGCGCGCGCGCGGAGGCAGTGTCGGCGCTGGTGAACCTCGGCATCGATCAATCGAGCGCGGCGCGCGCCGTTGCCACAGCGGCGAAGCAATTCGATCCCGACACGCCGGCGCCGGAGCTGATCCGCGCGGCGCTGAAGGAAGTGAGCCGGTAGGTTCGCGGCGGTTTCCTTCTCTGGTTGGCGCAACCCCTTCTCCTCCCCCTGCAAGGGGGAGGAGAAGGGAAGCACTGAGGGAAGTGGGGCGGTGGCTATTCTAGACGCGGACGCCTTGAATCAGTTCAATGCGCGCCTTGAAGTGCAAGCATTCCGAAATCAACGTAGACACCCAGTCGTCAGTCACGTCGACAAACGCGTTGCCCCTCGTCTCCACGATCCGTGTGCTCCCACCGGAGTAGATGGCGATTTCCCGCTCTCGCCAGTCGACTTCCCGCTGGTACAAGCGGTGCACGCACTGATCGACTTCGTTCATATCACTTAAGCCGCAACCCCGCTGGTCGGGCTTGCCGCGATGCCCGGCTCCTGCGGATCGCGCAGAACATAGCCCCGGCCCCACACCGTCTCGATGTAGTGGTCGCCGCCAGTAGCGCCCGCCAGCTTCTTGCGCAGCTTGCAGATGAACACGTCGATAATCTTCAGTTCGGGCTCGTCCATGCCGCCATAGAGGTGGTTGAGGAACAT